>DASSMZ010000124.1:0-26107 GCA_035688325.1 Gaiellaceae bacterium | reverse complement strand
TGATCTCGGCCTCGTCCGCCGTGCGGGAGACGCCGAGGAGCTCGTAGTAGTCGCGCCGGCTCGTCGCCATCCTGCGAGCGTAGCGTCCTCGCTAGTTGTCGTCGTACAGGTCTTCGACGAAACGCGACAGCTCGGCGGCCGCGGCGCGCACCGAGCGGATCGCCTTCTCGTAGTCCATCCGCACCGGGCCGAGCAGCGTCACCGCACCGAGCGTGCGGGTGCTGAGGCCGTAGGACGCGCCGACGAGCGACAGGTCGCGCAGCGCCGGATGCTCGAGCTCCGGGCCGACGCGAACGAACGGCCGCTTCGGCTCGAGCGCCTGGCTGAGCACCTCGAGCAGCGCCGCTCGCTTCTCGAGCACCTCGAGCAGCTGGTGGTAGCTCGCGAGCTCCTCGCCGCGCAGGTCCTCGAGCAGGCCGGCGGTGCCGCCGACGTAGAGGCTCTGCTCCTCGGCCGCGAGCGCCTCCTCGAACAGCGGTCGCAGCGCCGCGACGAACGCGCTCTCGCGGAGGCCGAGGTCTGGCTCGCCAAGGCGCCGGCGCAGCAGGTTGCTGCCGAGCTCGAGGCCGGCGACGCGGTCGTTCAGGTACTGCGTCGCCCAGTTGACGACGCCCGGGTCGACGGGATCGGCAAAGCGGAAGACGCGCTTCGTCACGCTGCCCGTCGAGGTGATCACCACCACCATCACCACGTGCGGCTGCAGCAGCAGCACCTCCACGTGCCGCACCGTCGCCGTGCCGAGCGGCGGCGCGGAGACGAGCGCCAGCAGGCGCGTCAGCTCCGAGAGCATCTCGGTCGTCTTCTGCAGCGCCGCGTCGACCTCGTTGCGCGCCGCGGTCAGGTCGAGCCCGAACCCGCCCGGCTGGGGATCGAGCCGCTCGAGCAGCCGGTCGGCGTAGTAGCGGTAGCCCTGCTCGGTCGGCACGCGGCCGGCGGAGGTGTGCGGGTGCGTGAGCAGTCCGAGCCGCTCCAGCTCGGCGAGCTCGCCGCGCACGGTCGAGGGCGAGACGTCGAGGCCGACCCGCGCGAGGAGCGTGCGCGACCCGACCGGCTGGCGGGTCGCGACGTACTCCTCGACGACGCCGCGGAGGATCGTGCGCTGACGCTCGGTCAGGTCTGACTGGACGACGTTCCTGCTCACTTGCAGGAATTTTACGCGAGCAGCTCCGCCGTCACGCCACCGCCGAGGAAGCGGCCGCGCTCCGTGAGCGCGAGCTCGCGGCCGCCGCGCGAGCGCGCGACGAGTCCGAGCCGCTCGAGCCGCTCGACCGCGTCGGCGTCGACCGCGCCGTCGAGCTCCGCGAGCGAGAGCGGCTCGTCCAGGCGTAGCCCGAGCAGCACCCGTTCGGAGCGCCGCACCGGCGCCGGCAGCTCCTCGACCTCGCGCTCCGGCCGCTCGCCGCCGCGCAGCGCCGCCAGATAGCGCGCGAGCCGTGGCGTCGTGCGCCAGCGCCGCCCCTCGATGGTCGAGACCGCGCCGATCCCGAGCCCGAGGTAGTCGCGGCCGCGCCAGTACGCGAGGTTGTGCCGGGAGCGAAGGTCGCGCGCCACGTCGCGGCAGAAGTTCGCCGTTTCGTACCAGCGGTACCCGCCCGCCGTCAGCCGCGCCACGACGCGCTCGAAGTACCACTCCATCTGCTCGGCCTGCCGCGCGAGCTCCTCGCCGTGTGCATGCGTGAAGCGGGTGCCCGGCTTCGCCTCGAGCTCGTAGCAGGAGAGGTGCTCCGGCTCGAGCGCCAGCGCCTCGGCGAGATCGGCCTCGAGGTCGTCGGCGCTCTGACCGGGGATGCCGTAGATCAGGTCGAGCGAGAGGTTGTCGAAGCCCGCCTCGCGCAGCAGCCCGAACGCCCGCCGCACGTCGGCCGGCTGCGCACGCCGCTCCAGCACCTCGAGCAGCCGCGGCTGGAACGACTGCGCCCCGAGCGAAACGCGCGTGACCCCGGACCGCCTCAGCAGCGCCGCCAGCTCGGGCGTCACGGTCTCGGGGTTGGCCTCGACCGTCACCTCCTCCGCCTCCGGCAGCGCGTTCAGCAGACGCCCGAGCGACCTCGGCGCCGTCAGCGTCGGCGTGCCGCCGCCGAGGAACACGCTCTCGAGCCGAGGCGCGAGCACGACGCGCTCGAGCTCCAGCTCCCCGAGCAGCGCGTCCACGTACGCCTCGTGCCGGCCCGAGCGGCCGACGACCGTGACGAAGTCGCAGTAGCCGCAGCGCGAGGCGCAGAACGGCAGGTGCACGTAGAGGTGGCGTGCGCCGGCGCTCACTTCTTCCCGTCCAGGTTGAGCACCGCGAGGAACGCCTCCTGCGGCACCTCCACCTGCCCGACCTGCTTCATCCGCTTCTTGCCCTTCTTCTGCTGCTCGAGCAGCTTCCGCTTGCGCGTGATGTCGCCGCCGTAGCACTTCGCGAGCACGTCCTTGCGCTTCGCCTTGATCGTCTCGCGCGCGATCACGCGCGAGCCGATCGCGGCCTGCACGGGAACGTCGAAGAACTGCCGCGGGATCTCCTCGCGCAGCCGCTCGACGAGCGCGCGCCCGCGGGCGTAGGCGCCGTCGCGGTGGACGATCAGCGAGAGCGCGTCCACGGGCTCGCCGGCGATCAGCACGTCGACGCGCTCGAGCTTGCCCTCGCGGAACCCGATCACGTCGTAGTCGAAGCTCGCGTAGCCGCGGGTGCGCGACTTCAGCTGGTCGTAGTAGTCGAGCACGATCTCGGCCAGCGGCAGCTCGTAGACGAGCAGCACGCGCTCCTCGGAGAGGTACTCCATGTGGTCGAAGCGCCCCCGGCGCTCGGTGTTGAGCTCCATCACCGGGCCGACGAAGTCCTTCGGAACGATGATCGACGCGCGGATGTACGGCTCCTCGACCTGCTCGAGCTCGCGCGGCATCTCGGCCGGGTTGTGCACCTCGACCTCGTCCCCCGCCTTCGTCAGCACGCGGTAGGCGACGTTCGGCGCGGTCACGATCAGGTCGAGGTCGAACTCCCGCTCGAGCCGCTCACGGACGATCTCCATGTGCAGCAGGCCCAGGAAACCGCACCGGAAGCCGAACCCGAGCGCCTGCGACGTCTCCGGCTCGTAGAAGAGCGCGCCGTCGTTCAGCTTCAGCTTCTCGAGCGCGTCGCGCAGGTCGGGGTACTCGTCCGAGTCCGTCGGGAAGAGCCCTGCGAAGACCATCGGCTTGACGTCCTTGTAGCCGGGCAGCGGCTCCGCGGCCGGCTGGCGCTCCGAGGTGAGCGTGTCGCCGACGCGCAGGCGGCTGACGTCCTTCAGGCCGGTGATCACGTAGCCGACCTCGCCCGCGCCGAGCCGGTCGGCGGCGCGCATCGTCGGCGAGAAGAAGCCGACCTCCTCGGCCTCGAAGCGCGTTCCCTGCGCCATCGCGCGCAGCGGCTCGCGTGCACGGAACGCGCCGTCGACGACGCGCACGAATGCGACCACGCCGCGGTACTGGTCGTACGACGAATCGAAGATCAGCGCCCGCGGTGCGGCCGCCGGATCGCCGCTCGGCGGCGGGATCCGCTCGACGAGCGCGTCGAGCACGGCCGCGACGCCGTCCCCGGTCTTGGCGGAGATGCGCAGCACGCGCTCGGCGTCGTCGCCGACCAGCTCCGCGATCTCGGCGGACGCGCCGTCCGGATCGGCCTGCGGCAGGTCGATCTTGTTCACGACGGGAACGATCTCGAGGTCGTTCTCGATCGCGAGGTAGGCGTTCGCGACGGTCTGCGCCTCGACTCCCTGCGCCGCGTCGACGACGAGCAGCGCGCCCTCGCACGCCTGCAGCGAGCGCGAGACCTCGTAGGTGAAGTCGACGTGCCCCGGCGTGTCGATCAGGTTCAGCTCGTGGCCGTTCCAGGTCACGCGCACGGCCTGGGCCTTGATCGTGATCCCGCGCTCGCGCTCGAGCTCCATCGAGTCGAGCACCTGCGCGCGCATCTCGCGCCCGGTCACCGTCTCGGTCAGCTCGAGGATGCGATCCGCGAGCGTCGACTTGCCGTGGTCGATGTGCGCGATGATCGAGAAGTTGCGGATGCGGTCGAGCTCCATGGCTACGGAGCGTAGCCACGCTCGAGGCGCATCAGGCGGTGCGGGAGGCCGTCCTCCTCGACGTCGCGGACGTGCCGGAAGCCGGCCTTCTCGAACGCGCGCCAGGAACGGCGGTTCCCCTCCTCGACGGTCGCGACGAGCGCCGTCGTCTGCGGATCCGCGAACACGATCTCGCGCGCGAGCTGCTCGAGCACCTGCGCGCCGAGGCCGCGGCCGATCGCTTCGGGCTCGCCGATCAGGAGGTCGACGCCCGCGCCGTCCTGCCCTTCGCCGACCGACTCCGCCCACTCCGGCTCGTCGCGCAGCAGGTAGGTCTGGAGCATCCCGACCGGGCGGCCGTCCGCAACGATCACGAAGTAGCGCGTGCGGTCGCGCCCGGCCAGCGCGTCCTCGACGTGGCGGAGGCTCTGGTCGCCGTCGCGCCACCAGCGCCGGACGTGCTCGCGGCCGAGCCACTCCGCGACGAGCGGCACGTGCTCGCGGCGCAGCAGCTCGAGCGCGATCACGCGGCGCGCCGGCGCAGCGCGAGCAGGGCGCGCAGCTCGTGCACGTTCAACGTCCGGCAGGCGAGGGCGTAGGCCGCGACCCCGCCCGCGATCGCGAGCCCGAGCGAGACGATCTGCGCCCCGAGCGAGCGGCCGAGCCCCGAGTCGAGCCCGCGCCAGACCGCGTAGGACACGACGGCGACGGCCGCCGACGCGACGACGATCTTCACGAACGCGACCGTCGTCTCGCGGACCTCGATCCGCCCGAGCCGGCGGCGCAGCAGCTCGAGCAGCGCCGCCGTCCCTGCGATGTTCACGAACGTCGTCGAAAGCGGGATGCCCCAGGTGCCGAGGCGGTAGAAGGCCGCGTCGAGCAGGGCGTTCACGCCGAGGTTCCCGAGCGCGACGACCGTCGGGATCCACGGCGACTGCAGGCTGAAGAACGCCCGGTTCAGCATCAACATCGTGCCATTGAAGGTGAGGCCGGCGGCGAAGGCGGCGAGCGCCTCGGCGACGACCGTCGTCTGCGTCGGCCCGAACTGCCCGCGCTGGTAGAGCAGCCGCACGATCGGCTCGGCGAGCACGGCCGAGAACACGCTCGCCGGCACGAGCAGGAACGCGATCTGCCGCAGGCCGAGCCCCACGGTGTGCCGGAAGCCGTCGTAGTCCCCGCGCGCCGCGAGGCGCGAGAGCGACGGGAAGAGCACCGTCGCGACGGCCACCGAGAACATCCCCTGCGGGAGCATGTAGACGCGAAACGCCTTGTCGATCGCGGTCGGGGCCAGCTCGGGGTCGATCAGCCGCGAGGCGAAGATCGAGTCGACGACGAGGTTGAAGTTGATCAGGCCGAGCCCGATCGTCACCGGCACCATCAGGACGAAGACGCGCCTGACGGCGGGGTCGCGCCAGTCGATCGCCATGTGGAGGCGCCCGTCGAGGCCGCGGAGCCAGGGCACCGGCAGCAGCACCTGGATGATCGTCCCGACCACGATCGAGACGGCGTAGACGTAGAGCTTCGCGTCCATCGTCTGCGCGCGCGGGACGCCGAGGACGAGCCCCGCGATGATCGCGAGGTTCCAGAAGACCGGCGTCAGCGCCGGGACGGTGAAGTGCTCGTAGCTGTTGAGGATCCCGACGATCACGCCGGAGACGCCGAGCAGCGCGACGATCGGGAAGAGCACGCGCGAGAGGCCGATCGCCAGCTGCTTGTCGCCGCCCGGGTCGCCGAAGGGTGCGATCACCCACGGGGCGAGCACGACGAGGAGCGCGACGAGGCCGCCGAGGCCGAGCAGCATCAGCCAGAAGAGGCTCGACGCGACGCGCCATGCGCGCTTGCGCTCACCCTTCTCGAGCAGCTCGCTGAAGACGGGGACGAACGCGGACGAGAGCGCGGCGTCCGCGACGAGCGCCCGGATCAGGTTCGGAACCTGGAACGCGACCGTGAACGCGTTGATCTTCCCCTGCGCGCCGAAGTAGTAGGCGGCGACGACCTCGCGGACGAGGCCCAGGATCCGGGAGAGGCCGGTGGCGAGCGCGAAGATAGCCGTCGACCACGCGAGCCTCCGGCCGCGGGCCGCGGTTGCCTCGTCCACGGGGCGAGTATAGGAACGCGCTCCGCCGGTGCCGCCGGCGGCGAGGTGCGCGCGTCGTTGCCGAGAGCGCCTTCAGGGGACATGTCGATCACGGCCGTGTCCGCAGGGCTGGAACCCGTGACCTCCTCCCCGCTATGAGCCTAGTCGCCCGGGGCGCACATGTCTGTGACGAGGTGAGCCGAATCTGTGACAGGTGGAGGCGTCTGGCGGCTGCTACCATCGCCGGGCCCGCGCTGCGGGCGTTTTCACGCCATGCCGAACATCAAGCAGCAGAAGAAGCGGGTCCGGATCGCCGCCGACGAGCGGCTCGAGAACCTGCGCTACGCCTCGACGGTCAAGACGTTCACGCGACGGCTCCGCGCCGCCGTGGACGACGGCGACAAGGAGCGCATCGCCGAGGAGCACCGCCAGCTCGTGCGCTGGATCGACAAGGCGGCCGCGCGCGGCGCCCTGCACCGGAACGCGGCGGCCCGCAAGAAGTCGCAGGCAGACCGGCTCGTCTCCGGCTCCTAGCTCGCGGCCCTCGCCGCCTCCGGACGCCGCGTGATCTCGATCAACGTCCGCGCGAACTCGAGCTCGCCGGGGAGCTTGCTGCCGCCCTTGAGCGCGTGGTCGAGCGCCGCGAGACGAACGACCGCGTCGCCGAGCTCGTCGGCGCTGAAGTTACCTGCCTGCTCGTAGAGCTTCTGGACGTAGAACCGGTTGCGCTTGAGCCGCTCGGCCGCCGCCGCCGGCGGAACGCCACCGGCGTGGAGCAGCTGGCACTCGCGGACGCGGCCGACGTGGTGCGTGAGCAAGCCGGCCGTGCGCAGCAGCACGTCCCGCGCGGCGTCGCCGGAGCGCTCGACGAGCCGCTCGCTCGCCGCCAGGACGCCGGGGACGTCGCGCCGCCCCCACGAATCGGTGAGGTCGAACGGCGGGACCTCGGCGCGCGCGGGCACGAGCTCGGCGACCTCGCGCTCGCCGAGGCGCTCGCCAGCCGACCAGGTCGAGAGCTTGTCCACCTCGGTCGCGAGCTCCAGCGTGTTCTCGCCCACGAGCTCGACCAGCGCGCGAGCCGCGTCGTGGTCGATCTCGATTCCGCGCTCGTGGAACTGCTGCTCGACCCACTTCGGCAAGTCTGCTTTGTTGCCGCGCCCACGCTTGGGGAGGTCGTAGACAAGCACCTCGCCCGCCTTCGCAACCGCCTTGGCGAGGGCGGAGTCGCGCTTCACCTCGGCGCCGACCAGCGCAAGGACGGTCGTCGGGGCCGGCCCCTTCAGGTACGCCTCGACGGCCTTGACGTCGGCCGCCTTCCACCCCTCGACGTCCTCGACGACCACGAGCCGCCGCTCAACGGTGAAGAGCCCGAGCGCGTTGCACGCCGAGGCGGCGTCTTCGCCGCTCGCCTCGTGCGCGCTCAGCTGCTCGGTCGCCTCCTGGCCGACGCGGTCTCGCAGTCGCCGCAGCGCGCGCGCCGCCTTCGGCCGGTCGCTACCGGTGATCAGGTACGCGGAGAGGAGCTCAGCCACCGGCGCCAAGCATAGGCGCCGGCCAGGGCTGTCACGGCGAGGACGGCGAGCAGGCCTTGCGTAGAGCTGACCTGGGCGCCGGGAAGGCCCCCGACGACGCGTGCACAGGCGGCGAGGTAGGCAGCGCACCAGCCGTTCAGCCACGCGATCGCCGCAGCCGCGGGCGGTGAGATCGGATCGACCAGCGCCGCCGCGAACGCGAGGCCGAGCAGCGCCGGCATCGCCGGGGCGGCCAGCGCGTTCGCCGGGACGGTCAACAGCGGGAGCGAGTGGAACTGCAGCCACAGGATCGGCGCGGTCGCGAGTCCACAGGCGGTCGAGACGGCGACGACGCCCGCGAGCGTCCCCGGAAGCGGATACCCGGCCAGCGCTCGCAGCAGCCGCGGCACGAGCACGAAGATCGCGACGACGGCCGCGAACGACAGCTGAAATCCGGCGTCGAGCAGCGCGTACGGGTTCGAGGCCAGAAGCACGAGCGCACCGAGGAGGCAGAAGTGCCAGCGGTCGACCGGCCGCGCCGCAAGCCAGGCGAGCGAGACGAGCGCGCCGGAGACGCCGGCCCGCACGACCGAGGGTTGCGCCCCGACCGCGAGGACGTAGCCGGCGATCGCCGCGATGGCGCCGACCTGGCCCAGCCAGCGCGGCAGCCCGATCAGCCATGCCAGCGAAAGCGCGCCGCCGGCGACGAGCACGACGTTCTGACCCGAGACCGCGAGCAGGTGGTATAGCCCTGAGGCGCGGAATCGCTGCCTCAGCGTCTCCGACAGCGACTGCTCGTCGCCGAGAACGACGCCCTCGACGATGCCGCGGCGCTCGCCCAGCAGTCCGGGCGCGATCGACCGCGCGAGTCCGCGGCGCAGTCGGTCGGCGACGCCGCCGAGGCCGCCGCGTCGCCCGACGAGCCGCCACCGGTCGGCGTGGAGCACGACGTGGATCCCGTGCCGGCGGAGGTATGTCGCCTCGTCGAAGCCACTCTTCGGTGGGCGTGGACGTCGGACGGTCGCGACCGTCTCGATGATGCCGCCCTGCGGCGGCGATCGCCCGAGCGGCAGCTCGAGGAGGACGTCCTCGTGCGCCTCGAGCCGGCCGAACCGCCGCACCTGTGCCGGGACGCGTAGCTCGAAGCGGGAGTGACGCGGCTCGCCGGTCACGGTGAGCACGGTGCGCTCGGATGTGTCGAGGTGGGCCCGGAGCGCGCTTTGGTCGAGAGCGTCGAGGCGCACGCTACCCCACCACCAGCCGAGGATTGCGAGGCCGACGACGAGCGCGAACGGTCGCTTGGCCGGATCGAGTCCTGTCGACACGACGACTACTGCCACTACGAGCGGGAGCGCGACGAGAGCGGGCACGCGGGTCACGTTCGCCGTCGCGAGCCCGAGGCACAGCGCTGCGACGTAGCCCTGGGGTGAGCCGCGCGCGATCGTCACGGGACGACGACGTCTCGGAGCTGATCGAGGCGCTTCGGCCCGATCCCCGGAACGGCATCCAGCTCGTCCACCGACTGGAACGCTCCGTGCTCCTGGCGGTAGTCGAGGATCTTCTGAGCCGTCACCGGACCGACACCTGGCAACGAGTCGAGCTGCTCGAGCGTGGCCGTGCTCAGCTGAACAGGCGCAGACGCCGATCCACCGGCGGTCGCGGCGCCGGCGGCTGCGACGCGCCCGCGCGCCGGAACGACGATCTGCTCGCCGTCCGCGAGCGGCGCCGCCAGGTTCAGTTGCGCGAGGTCGGCCTCGTGCGTCGTGCCGCCCGCGCGGGTGACGGCGTCGGCGATGCGTGCGTGCTGCGGGAGCCGGTAGAGACCGGGTCGCCGCACCGCACCCACCACGTCCACCACCACCCGCGAGGTCGACGGGCCGGGCCCGCCCACGTCACCGGCCGGCGGCGGGGGGAGGGGCGCCGCAGGGGTCGACGTGCCCGCACCGAGCGCGAAGCGCCCGAGGAGCAGCACGAGGGCGAGCGAGGCAGCGACGGCCAGGAGTAGCCGGCGCCGCTGGAGGAGGAACTCCGGCATGGCCCGAGCGTGCCGAAGGAGCTGTCACGCGTGGGTGACGCCTTCGTGCCGGAAGCGCTACGAGATCGGCGCACCCTTGACACAGTTTCGTGACGTTCTCGTGCGCCTTCGGCCGGTACCGTCCCAACCCCCCACCCACCCCAGGGGCGCGCGTGAACCTGAACCCGCCGCGCCACGACGCGAGCGCGGCGGCGGGCGAGAGCTAGACCACGATGTTGACGAGCTTCCCCGGCACGACGATCGTCTGCCGGATCTCCTTGCCGTCCAGGTACTGCTGCACCCGCGGCGACGCCTTGGCCCGCGAGACCAGCTCCTCCTCGGACTCGTCCACCGACGCCTCCACGCGGTCGCGCACCCGGCCGTTCACCTGGAGCACGAGCTCGAACCTCTCGCGCCGCAGCTGATCCTCGTCCGCGACCGGCCACGGCCGCTCCCACAGCCGCTCGTGCCCGAGCGCCGACCACAGCTCCTCCGCGATGTGCGGCGCGTATGGCTGGATCAGCGAGACCGCCGTCTCGGCCGCGAAGCGCGCGCCAGGGGCGGACGGGTCTCGGCCCAGCTCGTTCACCAGCTCCATCACCGCCGCGATCGGCGTGTTGAAGACGAAGCGGCGGCCGATGTCGTCGCTCACCTTCGCGATGGTCTCGTGCGCCTTGCGCACCAGCGGCCCGGCGGCACCGTCCTCGGCCGACCCACCGGCCGCGGCCGCCTCGTGGACGATCCGCCACAGCCGCCGCAGGAACCGCCCGACGCCCTCGATCCCCTCCTCCGTCCAGTCCATGTCCTGGTCGGCAGGCCCGACGAACAGGATGTACAGCCGGATCGCGTCCGCGCCGTACAACTCGGCCAGCTGATCCGGCGCGGTGACGTTGCCGCGCGACTTCGACATCTTCGTCCCGCCCTGCCGCACCCAGCCCTGGTGGAACAGCCGCTGGAACGGCTCGCGGAAGCCGACCATCCCCGCCTCGTTCATCACCTTCACGAAGAAGCGCGAGTAGAGCAGGTGCCCGGTCGCGTGGTCGATCCCGCCGATGTACTGGTCGACCGGACCCCAGAAGTCGGCCAGCCGCCGCGAGAACGGCTCGCCGTCGTTGTGCGGGTCGGTGTAGCGCAGGAAGTACCAGGAAGAGTCGACGAACGTGTCCATCGTGTCGGCCTCGCGCCGGCCCTCGCCGCCGCACGTCGGACACGGCACCCGCAGCCACTCCTCGTTCGAGGCCAGCGGCGGCTTGCCCTTCGGCCGGTAGTCGTCGACGTCGGGCAGCAGGATGGGCAGCTCGCCGTCGGGCACTGGCACGATCCCGCACGTCGGGCAGTAGACGATCGGGATCGGGGCGCCCCAGTAGCGCTGGCGCGAGAAGCCCCAGTCTCGCAGTCGGAAGCTCACGGCCTGTCGGCCCCGGCCGCGGTCGGCGAGCCGCTCCACGATCGCGCGCTTCGCCTCCGCGACCGGCATCCCGCTGAACTGGGCCGAGTTGACGAGCACGCCCTCCTCCTCGTCCACGACTTCCACGAGCGGCAGCTCGAACCGCTCGGCGAACTGGCGGTCGCGCTCGTCGTGCCCGGGCACCGCCATGATCGCGCCGGTGCCGTACTCCATCAGCACGTAGTCCGCGACCCAGATCGGGATCCGCGCCTCGGTGGCCGGGTTCGTCGCGAAGAAGCCGGTGAAGACGCCGGTCTTCTCCTCGGCCGCCGCGCGCTGCTCGCCGCGCTTGGCCAGCGCGTGCGCGACGTACGTTCGCAGCTCCTCGCCGTTCGGCGAGCGCTCGATCAGCTCGTCGACCAGCGGGTGCTCGGGCGCCAGCACGAAGAAGGTCGCGCCGAAGACCGTGTCCGCGCGCGTGGTGAAGACCGGCACGTCGACGTCGAGCTCGTCGACCCGGAACAGCAGCTCGGCGCCCTCGGAGCGGCCGATCCAGTTGCGCTGGATGGTCTTCGTCCGCTCGGGCCAGTCGATCAGCGCGTGGTCGTGCAGCAGCGCGTCGGCGTACGCCGTGATGCGGAAGAACCACTGCTCCATCTTCCGCGCCTCGACGACCGTGCCGCAGCGCTCGCACTTGCCGTCGATCACCTGCTCGTTCGCGAGCACGGTCTGGTCATGGGGGCACCAGTTGACGAAGGCCGCCTTGCGGTAGGCGAGGTCGCGCTCGAGGAAGCGCAGGAAGAGCCACTGCGTCCAGCGGTAGTAGTCGGGGTCGTGCGCAGCGATCACGCGGTCCCAGTCGATCGCCCACCCCAGCCGGCGCATCTGGCGCTCGATGTTCTCGATGTTCCGCTCGGTGATCTCGCGCGGATGCCCGCCCTCGCGGATGGCGGCGTTCTCGGCCGGCAGGCCGAACGAGTCCCAGCCCATCGGCCGCAGGACGTGCAGACCGTGGCGCCGGTGGTAGTGGGTCAGGACGTCCCCCAGCGTGTAGTTGAGAACGTGCCCCATGTGCAGGTTCCCCGAGGGGTAGGGCAGCATCTCGAGCATGTAGAACTTCCCGGCCGGCTCCTCGCCGAGGGGCGGGTCGTCGACGTAGAAGGCCCGCTCGTCCTCCCAGACTCGCTGCCACTTCGCCTCGATCGCCTTCGGCTCGTACGTCTCCAACTCGCCTCCAGAAACGAAAAAGCCTCTCATGTGAGAGGCCGTGGGGAACTCGACGCGGCGGCTGCCGCGCTGTTCCCTGTACTACTCGAGGAGCTGCTTCATCCGTGCGGACTTTAGCATCGGACGTCGATCGAGGAGGTGCGGGATGGCCGGCTGGACGAAGGTGAACCTGAAGGACGACGTGGACGACCAGGCGCCGAACTTCGGCCTGGGCGGCAAGATCGAGGCACGGATGGCGCGCGTGCCGCTCGAGCTCGAGCAGTCGGGCGTGAGCTACCAGCGCCTGGCGCCGGGCTTCCGGCTGCCGTTCGCGCACCGGCACAAGCACCAGGAGGAGGTCTACGTGCTGGTCAGCGGCAGCGCGCGCGCCAAGCTGGACGACGAGATCGTCGAGCTGCGGCCCTTCGACGCGCTGCGCGTGCACAAGGACACCGTCCGTGGCTTCGAGGCCGGGCCCGACGGCGCCGAGCTGATCGCGATCGGCGCGCCCAACACCGGCCCCGGCGACGCCGAGCTCGAGCACGACTGGTGGAGAGACTGACGGAGCTCGTCGACGAGCTCGACTTCGGCTTCGGCTGGGTCTCGCCCGAGCGCCCGAAGCTGCGGCTGACCTCGCATGCGCTGCTCGCCGGCGGAGGCGTGTGGCTGCTCGATCCGGCCGAGGGGGACGGGGTCGAGGAGCGCGTGCGCGCGCTCGGCGAGTTGGCCGGGGTCGTGCAGCTGCTCGACCGGCACAATCGCGCGTGCGCCGAGTTCGCGCGGCGGCTCGGCGTTCCGCATCACCGCGTCCCGTTCGAGTCGGTCGGGCCGTTCCAGGCGATCCCGGTCGTCCGGCGCCGGTTCTGGCGCGAGGTCGCGCTCTGGTGGCCGGAGCGCCGTGTGCTCGTCTGCGGCGACGCGCTCGGCACGGTGCCGCACTACTTCGCGCTCGGCGGCGAGCGCATCGGCGTCCACCCGCTCCTGCGGCTGACGCCGCCCCGGCAGCTGGGGCAGGTCGAGCCGGAGCACGTGCTCTGCGGCCACGGCGCCGGGGTGCACGAGGACGCGGCGCGGGCAGTGCGAGAGGCGCTCGAGCACTCGCGCGGCCGGGCGCCGCGGCTGCTGATCGAGGGGTGGCGCGCAGCATGACCACGAGCGCGCGCCCGCTCTCGCTGTTCCCCGACACGGTGTCCGTGCGAGACGGCGAGCTCGAGGTCGGCGGCGTCGGCGCCTCGGCGCTCGCGGAGCGGTTCGGCACGCCGCTCGTCGTGTACGACGAGGAGACGCTGCTCGCGAACGCCCGCGCCTACGGCGAGGCCGCGCCGGACGCGCTGCTGCTCTACAGCCTGAAGGCCTTCCCGAACCTGGCGATCCTGCGCCTGCTCGCGGCCGAGGGCTACGGCGCCGACGTCTCCACGCTCGGCGAGCTCGAGTTCGCGCGCCGCGCCGGCATTCCCGGCGAGCGGACGGTCGTGCACGGGAACAACAAGAGCGACGAGGAGTTGCACACGGCCGCCGAGGCCGGCGTGCGGTTCGTCGTGCTCGACGCGCTGGACGAGGTCGACCGCGCCGCAGCCGCCGGCGTGCGGCGGGTGCTCGTCCGGATCACTCCCGGCATCGAGGCCGACACCCACGAGAAGATCCGGACGGCGCACGAGGGCTCGAAGTTCGGCCTGCCGCCGGATCAGGCGGTCCAGGCGATCGACCGCGCCCGCGCCGCCGGCCTCGACGTCGCCGGCGTCCACCTGCACATCGGCTCGCAGCTGCTCGACCCGCGGGCCGGCCTCGAGACGGTCGACTGGCTGAAGGGCTTCGCCGCGCGCGGCTGGGTGCCCGGGGTGGTCGACCTCGGCGGCGGCCTCGGGATCCGCTACGTCGAGGACGAGCGGCCGCCGGCGATCCGCGAGTTCGTCGCGACGCTCCTCTCGCACCTGCTCGACGGCTGGCCGGGGACGCCGCCGCAGGTCGTGCTCGAGCCCGGCCGCTCGATCGTCGGGCCAGCCGGGCTGACGCTGTACCGCGTCGGCGTCGTCAAGCGCGCCAGCGCCGACGTCACGTACGTCGCGGTCGACGGCGGCATGTCGGACAACCCGCGCCCGCAGCTCTACGGCGCCCGCTACGAGGCGCTGCTCGCCAACCGCGTCGACGACGAACCGGCCGGCAGCTACGACGTGGCCGGCAAGCACTGCGAGTCCGGCGACGTCCTGATCCGGGGCGCGCGGCTGCCCGAGCCGCGCCGCGGCGACCTGCTAGCCGTTCCCGCGACGGGCGCGTACACCCTCTCGATGGGCTCGAACTACAACTCCGTCCCGCGCCCCGCGGCGGTGCTCGTCCGCGACGCCGAGGCACGCCTGATCCGACGCCGCGAGACGCTCCACGACCTGCTCCGGCTGGACGAGACCACCAGCTAGGCTCAGCCGATGCTGCGCCGCCTGGACACCGTCCCGGGAGTCGTGCTCGTCAGCATTGCGGCCGCGATGTGGGGCCTGGACGGCCTGATCCGCAAGCCGCTCGCAGAGACGACGTCGCCGTACACGATCGTCTTCGGCGAGCACGTCGTGCTCGTGCTGCTGACGCTGCCGCTGCTGATCCCCGCCATGCGGGCGCTCTGGGCGGCCGGCCCGAGGTACGTCGCGGCCGGGGTCGCAGTCGGCGCGGGGGCGTCGGCGATCGCGACGATCCTGTTCACGAAGGCCCTCTTCCACGGCGACTTCATCACCGTCGTGGTGCTGCAGCAGGTGCAGCCGCTGATCGTCGTGATCGGCGCGTGGTTCATCCTCGGCGAGCGCCCTCGGCCGGGCTTCGTCTGGTTCCTGCTCGCCGGCCTAGCCGGGATCTGGCTGATCTCGCTCCCGCACCCGCTCGACCCGCACGTCCAGGGGCTCGTGCCGGTGGTCGAGACGCTCACGGCGGCGACGCTCTGGGGGCTCGGCACCGTGCTCGGCCGCTTCCTCGGGCGGCGGCTCCGCTTCGAGCACGTCTCGACCGTCCGCTTCGCCTTCGGCCTGATCGCCGCCGCCATCGCGCTGCCGATCGTCGGGGCGTCCGCCTTCTCGAGCCTGCACGACAGCTTCTGGATCGCCGTGCTCGCGATCGTGACCGGCTTCCTCGCGCTCAACCTCTACTACTTCGGCCTGCGCCGAACACCTGCGCCGATTGCCGCGCTGGGCGAGCTGGCATTCCCGGTGACGGCGACGCTCGTCGGGATCTACGTCTTCGACAGCTCGCTGCGCTGGACGCAGTGGGTCGGCGTCGCGCTCACGGTGACCGTGATCTTCCTGCTGCCGGTGCGCCGCCGCCAGCTCGTGCGCGTCCCACCGCCCGAGCCCGCGCTCGCCTCGAGCTAGGTATGCAGGCCCGAGAGTGGGCCTGGGGGCGCGATGCCCCAGGCCCTCAGCGGCCGAATCGCAGGCGCTCGACCTCCCGATCGATCTCGGTCTCGGATGGCGAGCGGTGGATGTACGGCTTTCCGTACGTCCGGTACGCGTCGATCAGAAGCACCAGCAGCATGACGCCCACGAAGTAGAAGAACCACGTGCTCCACACTCCGGGACGATCGGCGGGTGCATCTGCGAACGAGCTTGGCCACATGTGCGCCGTGTGCGCCGTGTAGTACTCGGTCAGCACCCAGGACAGGCCGACGAGCGGCGTCACGATGCCGATCACGATGGCGTGGATCTTGAACCGGCGCTTGAGGCGAATCTGCTCCACTGCTTCCGCCCGCAGCGCCTCCTCGGCCTGCAGCTCGGCGCTCGGCGGAACGTGCTCCGAAGCCGGCTGCTCGCTCTGCGTCGAGGTCTCGACGGGCATGCGTATCACCTCCTTCTGAGCGACATCGACGGTATGCCCATCGCGGCTCGAAGGCATCAGGGGACAACCGGATCGGCCTTGCGGGTTTCCGGCGGGGCCGGCGTTGCCTGCTACCTGACGCGGAAGAGCCCGCCGAAGGCGACCCAGTGCCCGTTGTGGTACCGCTGCAGCTTGGCCTGGTCGATCGGGAAGTGGTCGCCCGCGCCCGTCTTCACCGCGATGCCCGGCAGCAGGAACGGGTCGTTCGTGATGTTCAGCGAGTCGGCCGCCTTCATGATCCCGGCGCGCGTCGGGTTCTTGCCGGCCTTCTTCAGCGCCTCGACGAACGTGTGCGCGACCGACATGCCGTAGACGGCGTAGACGTCGTTCGGGTCGCCGCCCCTGTACTTCTTCATGATCGAGCGGTAGAGCTTCATCCCGGCGTCCTTGCGCCAGGCCGGGTCGGTCGGATCCTTCAGGAAGACGATCGAGAGCGTGCCCTCGGTCTGCTTCCTGTTCGTCGCCGCGGTCGAGAGGCCCATGATGTTCGCCGCGCTCGAGACCGCGTTCATGTAGACGACCGGCCGCCACGCGAGCTTGCGCGCGTAGACGTAGGCCTGGATGGCGAACTTCGGCGTCGCGAACACCATCAGCGTGTTCACCTTCGCGGCCTTCAGCTTCGCGATCTCCGACTGGACGTCCGGGTCGTCGACGTTGTAGCTCTGCTTGGACCTGATCAGGCCGGCCTTCGCGCCGAGGCCCCGCTGCAGCCCGGCGAGCAGGTCCTTGCCGTAGTCGTCGTTCTGGTAGAGGACGCCGACGCTGGCCTTCGGCGTGTGCCTCACGATGTAGCGACCGTAGATCGTCCCCTCGGCGCGGTAGTTCGGCTGGTAGCCGATCGTCCAGGGGTACTTCTTGTAGTCGCGGCCGAACGTCGTCGCCCCGCTGGCGGTGAAGAGCTGCGGGACCTTGAGCGCGTTCAGGTAGGCGCGCGTCGCCAGGTTCTGGTCGGTGCCGAGGCTGTTGAAGATCGCGAACACCTTGTCCTGCTGGACGAGCTCGCGGGTCGCGTCCGCCGTCCGGGACGGGTCGTA
This sequence comes from Gaiellaceae bacterium, assembly GCA_035688325.1. Lineage (GTDB taxonomy): Bacteria > Actinomycetota > Thermoleophilia > Gaiellales > Gaiellaceae > AC-32. Next base: position 9,007 of record DASSMZ010000124.1, on the reverse strand, counting down.
GCCGTCGTCCTTGTAGATGTAGTTGATCTTCCGCTTGTTGACGCCGCCCTTGGCGTTCACGTAGCGGAAGTACGCCGCGGCGCCCTTCGCCACCGACTGGTACGCGGAGGCCGGGCCGCTCAGCGGCGTCGTGCCGCCGATCGTCACGGTCGTCGGCGTGACGCCCGTCTCGGAGGCGGCGCCGGACGCCACCGTCGCGAGCGCCAACGCGCCCAGGACGAGCAGGATCAGGTAGCTAGCCCTCGCCATAGCCCCTCTAGGGACGAAGGTATAGCCGCGTTGTTAGCGGTCTGGCAAGCCGCCGCAGCAGGCCGCCGACGCCGGTCGGGAGCAGCAGCATCACGGCGATGATCGCGGCGCCGAAGACGAAGTCGGGAACGCCCTGGGCAGTCGAGACGTGGGTCGAGAGCTGCGGCAGGTACTGCACGAAGAGCGCGCCGACGATCATCCCGCCGAGCGAGCCGAGCCCGCCGACCACGGCGCCGACCAGGAGCAGGATCGAGAGCAGGAACGTGAACGAGAGCGGGTTCACGATCTCGACCTGGATCGCGAGCAGCGCGCCGGCGACGCCAGCGTAGACGCCGCTCAGCGCGAACGCGAGCGTCTTCGTCCAGGCGAGGTCGACCCCGGCCGAGGCGGCGGCCACCTCGCTGTCGCGAACGGCGCGGAAGGTCCGTCCCGCGCCGCCGCGGACGACGAGCCACGCGATCACGAACCCGACGAGGCCGAGGCCCCACGTCAGGTAGTAGAGGAAGTGGTTCTGGGTCATCGAGTGGCCGAAGACGGTGACCGTGCCGCTGAGGCCGGTGACCTGCAGCGGCGCGTCCTCGAGCAGCCGCAGGCCCTGGCCGCCGCCGGTCAGGCCGGAGAACTTCTTCAGGAGCGACGGGATCGCGATCGCGAAGGCGAAGGTCGCGAGCGCGAGGTAGAGGCCGGAGAGGCGGAGCGCGGGCAGGCCGATCACGAAGCCGACGATGCCGGCCGCGATCCCCGCGAGCGGGATCGTCCAGACGTCACGCCAGTGCTCGTGCACGACGAGCGCCGCCGTCGTGTAGCCGCCGACGGCCATCAGCGCGCCGTGGCCGAGCGAGATCTGCCCCGTGTAGCCGGTCAGCAGGTTGAGGCCGACGATCGCGATGAAGAAGACGCCGGCCCCGGCGAGCTCGCGCGAGTGGAAGTCGCTGATGAGGCGCGGCACGAACAGGTAGGCGACGAGCACGACGGCGGCGACGAGCAGCCAGAGCGCGATCCCAAGCGCGCGGCTCCCCATCAGACCCTCGTCTCCAGCGGGCGGCCGAACAGCCCGGCCGGGCGGACGAGCAGCACGCCGAGGATCACCGCGAGCGCCACCGGCAGCCGCAGGTCGGTCCCGACCCAGTTCACGTAGGTGCCGATCAGGTTGATCAGCACCCCGAGCAGCAGCGACCCGACGACGGCGCCGAGCGGGCTGCCGAGCCCACCGAGCACGGCGCCCGCGAACGCGTAGAGCAGCACGGGCTGCATCAGGTTCTGGTCGAAGCTCGCGAGCGCCGGCGCGGTCAGCATCCCGGAGACGGCGCCCATCGCGGCGGCGAGGCCCCAGCCGAGCGCGAGCATCCAGCTGACGCGGACGCCGACGAGCCGGCTCGCATCCGGGTTGACGGCCGCCGCGCGCGAGGCGAGGCCGAGCTTCGTGTAGCGGAAGAAGAGCCACAGCAGCCCGACGGCCGCCAGCGAGACGGCGATCGTGCCAAGGTCGGAGATCGAGAAGGCCACGCCGCCGACGGCGATCGGCCGGGTCGAGAACGCGTTCGGCAGGCTGCGCGTCTCCGGCGACCAGATCCAGCGCGCCGCGCCGTTGACGACGAAGAAGAGGCCGAGCGTCACGATCACCACGGTCAGCGTGGGCGCGCGCTCTACGGGCCGGATCACCGCCCGCTCGACGGCCACGCCGCCGGCGAACGAGATCGCGACCGTGAGGAGGAAGGCGGCCCAGTACGAGAGGCCGTGCTCGACGAGCGACCAGGCGATGAAGGTCGAGAACATCGCCATCTCGCCCTGCGCGAAGTTGATCACGCCGGTCGAGCGGTAAATCAGCACGAGCGCGACGGCGAGCGTCGCCCAGACCCCGCCGGAGGCGAGCCCGATCACGACCTGCTGCGCGAGCTGCGTCCAGTCGAAGGCGAGGATCATCAGTATCCGAGGTAGGAGCGTCTGACGGCCTCATCCTCGCGGAGCTTCGTGCTCTCGCCCTCGACCGCGACGCGGCCGACCTCGAGCACGTAGGCACGCGCAGAGACGTCGAGCGCGAGCGCGGCGTTCTGCTCGACCACGAGCACCGCCAGGCCCTCGCGCTCGTTCAGCTCGCGGACGATGCGGAAGATCTCGGCGACGACGAGCGGCGCGAGGCCGAGCGACGGCTCGTCGAGCAGCAGCAGCCGTGGCCGGAGCATCAGCGCCCGCGCGAGCGCGAGCATCTGCTGCTCGCCGCCGCTGAGCGTGCCGGCCCGCTGCTGGCGGCGCTCGGCGAGCCGCGGGAAGTACGAGAGCACCCGCTGCTCGTCCTCGCGGACGCTCGCGCGCTCGCGGCGGGTGTAGGCGCCGAGCCGGAGGTTCTCGCCGACGGTCAGGTCGGTCAGCGTGCCGCGTCCCTCGGGGACGTGGGCGATCCCGGCCCGTGCGGTGGCCTCGGGCGAGCTGCGTGCGATGCTGCGGCCGGCGAACGTGATCCGGCCCGCGCGCCTGACGATGCCGGAGACGGCGCGGAGCGTCGTCGTCTTGCCTGCGCCGTTCGCGCCGAGGACGGCGACCGCCTCGCCCTCGTCGACGTGCAGCGAGAGGCCGTGCAGTGCAGTGACCGGGCCGTAGCGGGCGGTGACGTCCTCGAGCTCGAGCAGCGGCTCAGGCAACCGGTGCCCCGAGGTAGGCCTCAATCACCTTCGGGTCGTTCTGCACCTCGCGCGGCGCGCCGCTCGCGATCACGCGGCCGAAGTCGAGCACGTGCACCCGGTCGGCGACGCCCATCACGAGCCCCATGTGGTGCTCGACGAGCAGCAGCGTCAGCTCGAAGTCGCGGCGCAGGTTGCGGATCAGCGTTCCGAGCTCCGCGACCTCCTCGTGGTTGAGCCCGCCGGCCGGCTCGTCGAGCAGCAGCAGCCGCGGGCCCGACGCGAGCGCGCGGGCGAGCTCGACCCGTTTCCGCGTGCCGTACGAGAGCTCCGCCGCGAGGCGGTGGGCGAGCGGCGAGAGGCCGACGTAGGCGAGCAGCTCGCGCGCGCCCCGGCCGCGGCGGGCGTGCCGGCCGACGAGCACGTGCTCGAGGACGGTCATCGAGCCGAACAGCTCGACGTTCTGGAACGTCCGCGCGATCCCGCGACGGACGACCCGGTGCGGCGGCGTGCGCAGCAAGCTCGCGCCGTCGAAGCGGATGTCGCCCTCGTCGGGCCGGTAGAGCCGCGTGATCAGGTTGAAGAGCGTCGTCTTGCCGGCGCCGTTCGGCCCGATCAGCCCCACGATCTCGCCCTCGCCCACGTCGAGCGTGACGTCGTCGACGGCGACGACCCCGCCGAACCGCCGCGTCACGTGCTCGACCGAGAGCAGCGCCATCGGCCACGGACTCTACGGCGAGCGCCGGGCCGAATCCAAGTAACAGTCTGTTACTTGCTCGGTTCGAACGCTGGAGGCTCCACGGCCGGACCGGCGCTTCCGGCCGTGTCGATCCAAGTAACAGACTGTTACTTGAGCTCCGCCGGAACCGTCGCCGGCGCCTGGCAGGCGAAGCGCTCGCAGACGTACACCGCCGCGTCGCCGCCGACGTAGTCCTTGCCTTCCAGCAGCGGCACGCCGTCGGCGGGGCCGAAGGCGACGACGGCGTTCGGGTCGAACGGCTCGAGCGCCGCCCGGGCAACCTCGGCGTCCGGCGCGCCGATCACCGCGAGCTCACGCGGAAGCGAGAGGTAGAGGTCGAGCGCGTTCAGCGCCCAGGCGAACTCCGTCGGGCCGCGCCCGAGCGAGTCGCCGAGCAGCCGCAGCACGGCGACCGCGCGTCGCTCGAGCTCGTCGTCGCCCCAGATCCGCGCGAGCCGCAGCAGGACGTATGCGAGCATCGAGTTGCCGGACGGCACCGGGTGGTCGAACAGCTCCTTCTGCCGCGAGACGAGCTGCTCGCCCCCCGCGGGCGCGAGGAAGAAGCCGCCATGCTCGTCGTCGGCGAACAGCTCGACCGCGAGCAGCGCGAGCCGCCGCGACTCCTCCAGCCAGCGCAGCTCGCCGGTCGCCACGTGCAGCTCGTACAGCCCGTGTGCTGCGTTCGCGTAGTCGTCGAGGAACCCGGGGCCGCTCGCCTTGCCGTCCCGCACGCTGCGCACCAGGCGGCCGTCCCGCGACAGCGAGCCGAGCAGGAAGTCGCCGAGCTCACGCGCCGCCGCGAGCCAGTCTTCCCGCCGCAGCCGCCGCGCCGCCTCCGCCAGCGCGGCCAGCGCGAGGCCGTTCCAGGAGGCGATCGCCTTGTCGTCGAGGCCGGGTTGGGGCCGCCCCGAGCGCACCTCGAGCAGCCGGGCCCGCGTCTCCGGTTCGAGTCGCCCGCGCAGGATGAAGCGGCTGCCCTCGAACGGCTGGAGTAGCTCCTCCGGCGCCCCCTCGCCCGGCGCCCAGGTGTACGTCAGCCCCTCCACGCCGTCGGTGTCGGCGTCCTGGGACGAGGCGAAGCCGCCATCCGCAAGCCGCAGCTCCCGGAGCAGGTACTCGACCGTCTCCTCGGCCACCTCGCGGTAGCGCTCGGTCCCGGTCACGAGCCACCCGTGCAGGTACGCCGGGACGAGCAGCGCGTTGTCGTAGAGCATCTTCTCGAAGTGCGGCACCAGCCAACGCTCGTCGACCGAGTAGCGGTGGAAGCCGCCGCCGACCAGGTCGTACATCCCGCCGAGCGCCATGCCGTCGAGCGTCGGGGCCGCGAGCTCGGCCTCGCCGCGCCGCAGCAGCAGCTCGAGCGTCGAGGCCGGCGGGAACTTCGGCGCCCGCGCGCCGAAGCCGCCCCACTCCGGGTCGTGCAGCTCCCGGAGGCGGCGAACCGCGGCGAACAGCAGCGACTCCGTCAGCGGCTCCGGCGACGGCGCCGTCTCGGCCGCCGTCCGGAGCGCGTCGACCAGCACCTCGGTCCTGTGCCTCACGTCGTCGCGGCTCTCGCGCCAGAGGTCCGAGACGGCGACGAGCACCTGCCGGAACGACGGCAGGCCGTGCCGCGGCTCCGGTGGGAAGTACGTGCCGCCGATGAACGGCTCGCCCTCGGGCGTGAGGAAGACCGTCAGCGGCCAGCCGCCGTGGCCGCTCATCGCGACCACCGCCTCCATGTAGACGCCGTCGACGTCGGGGCGCTCCTCGCGGTCGACCTTGACGTTCACGAAGCGCTCGTTCATCAGCTCCGCGGTGGCCGCGTCCTCGAACGACTCGTGCGCCATCACGTGGCACCAGTGGCACGCGGCGTAGCCGACGGAGAGCAGGATCGGCTTGTCCTCCGCGCGCGCCTTCGCCAGCGCCTCCTCGCCCCACGGGTACCACTCGACGGGGTTGCCCGCATGCTGCAAGAGGTACGGGCTCGTCTCGGAGGCGAGGCGATTCACGGCTTGTACCGTAGTGGCGTGGCTCTTCCGGCCGGCACCGTCACGTTCCTGTTCACCGACATCGAGGGCTCGACCCGGCTGCTGCAGGAACTCGGCGACGACTACGCGCAGGTGGTGGCCGACCACCGGCGGCTGCTGCGCGACGTCTTCCAGGCGGCGGGCGGAAGCGAGGTCGACACCCAGGGCGACGCCTTCTTCTACTCGTTCCCGCGCGCGCGGGACGCCGTCGGAGCCGCGGTCGCCGGGCAACGGGCGCTGGCCTCGCACGCCTGGCCGCGCGGCGCCGACGTGCGTGTGCGCATGGGCCTGCACACCGGCGAGCCGACGGTCGCCGACGAGGGCTACGTCGGCCTCGACGTGGTTCGCGCCGCGCGCATCTGCTCGGCCGGGCACGGCGGGCAGATCCTCGTCTCGGAGACGACCCGCGCGCTCGTCGGCAACGAGCTGCCCGACGGCGTGAGCGTCCGCGACCTCGGCCGGCAGAACCTGAAGGACATCCAGCACGAGCACGTCTACGAGCTCTCGCTCGAGGAGTCGGCGCGGTCGTTTCCGCCGCCGAAGCAGGCCGAGGCGGATCGCCGCGGCGACGACCTGGAACGGCGCTTCGAGGACAAGATCAACCGCTACGTCGAGTCGCAGCTCGAGCGGGCGTTCGGCCTGCTCGAGCCGAAAGAGGAACGCGCACGGCCGCCCAGGCGCCTGCCCTGGCGGCGCTCCCGCAAGACGTAGGCTCTCCGCGTGCTCGAGCTCGAGACCGACCGCCTGCTGCTGCGCACGCCCGTGCCCGACGACGCCGAGGCGCTCGCGCCGATGTACGCCGACCCCGACGTGATGCGCTACGTCGGCGACGGCCGGACGCTCACGCGGGCCGACACCGAGCGCAGCGTCAAGCGCATGATCGACCGCTGGGAGGCGGACGGCTTCGGCCTGTTCACGGCCGTGCGCAAGGAGGACGGCGCGATCATCGGCCGCGTCGGCCTGCTCGTCTGGAACACGGACACATGGGAGCCGACGACGCGCGTCGAGGCAGCGAACGTGCCGAGCGAGGTCGAGGTCGGCTACACGCTCGGCAAGCCGTACTGGGGCCACGGCTACGCGACCGAGGCGGCCGGCGCCGTGCGCGACTACGCGCTGGGCGAGCTCGGCGCCGAGCGGCTGATCGCGCTGATCATCCACGGCAACATCGCCTCGGAGAACGTGGCGCGGAAGCTCGGGCTCGAGTACGAGCGCGACGTCATGCTCGGGCGGCGCGAGGCCCAGCTCTTCGCACTCGACACGTGAGGCTGGAGACGGAGCGCCTCGTCCTGCGCCGGCCTCGGCGGGAGGACGCCGCGGCGTTCTACCCGCACTGGCAGGACCCCGAGGCGGTCGAGTACGTCGGCGGCGTGAAGACGCACGCCGAGGTGGACGAGATGGTCGCGCGCCTGATCCGGCACTGGGAGTGGTACGGGATCGGCGAGTTCACGGTCGAGCGTCGGGAGGACGGCGCCCTCCTCGGACGAGTCGGGTTGCAGCTCTGGGACCCGCGCGACTGGACGAACGGCAAGCGGGCGCGGCTCGCCGGCGAGGTCGAGACGGAGCTCGGCTGGAAGCTCGGCCGCGAGCACTGGAGCAACGGCTACGCGACCGAGGCGGCGCTCGCGTGCCGCGACTGGGCGCTCGCCGAGCTGGGCCTGACGCGGCTGATCTCGCTGATCGCCTTCGAGAACGTCGCCTCGATCCGGGTCGCGGAGAAGATCGGCGAGTCGTTCGAGCGCGACGTCGAGAACGCGCCGTTCCGCCATCGATACGGCCTCTGGTCGCTCGGTGAGAGGATGGCCGCGTGAGCGACACGGGCGACCTGCTGCGCCGGACGGCCGACCTCGCGGCCGCGTATCTCGACACGCTCGGCGACCGGCCGGTCTTCCCGCAGGCCACGCCGGAGCAGCTGCGCGAGGCGCTCGGCGGGCCGCTGCCCGACGGGCCGCTGCCGGCGGAGCAAGTCGTCGACGAGCTGGTCGCGGCGGCCGAGCCCGGCGTCGTCGCGATGGGCAGCGGCCGCTACTTCGGGTTCGTGATCGGCGGTGCGCTGCCGGCAGCGCTCGCGGCCGACTGGCTCGCCTCGGCATGGGACCAGAACGCCGGCCTGTACGTGGGCGGCCCTTCGGCGTCGGTCGTCGAGCAGGTCACGCGCGACTGGCTGCTCGAGCTGCTGGGGCTTCCGGGCGAGTCGTCGATCGGCTTCGTCACCGGCACGCAGGTCGCGCACGTGACGGGGCTCGCGGCGGCGCGCTGGCACGTCCTCGACGCGGTCGGCTGGGACGTCGGCCGGGAAGGCCTGAGCGGTGCGCCGCCGATCCGGGTGCTCGTCGGCGAGCAGCGGCACGTGACGGTCGACCGTGCGTTGCGCCTGCTCGGCCTCGGCACGCCGACGACGGTCGCGGCGGACGGCCAGGGCCGGATGCTGCCGGACGCGCTGGCCGAGGCGCTCGCGGGGGCCGCGGGCCCGACGATCGTCTGCGCGCAGGCCGGCGAGGTGAACACCGGGGCGTTCGACCCGCTGCCCGAGATCGCGCGGCTCTCCCGCGATGCCGGCGCGTGGCTCCACGTCGACGGCGCCTTCGGGCTCTGGGCCGCCGTGTCGCCGCGGCTCCGGCACCTGGTGAACGGGATCGAGCTCGCCGACTCGTGGACGACCGACGCGCACAAGTGGCTGAACGTGCCCTACGACTCCGGGATCGTCCTCTGCGCACACCCGGAGTCGCACCGCGCCTCGATGGCCGTCACCGCCTCGTACCTGATCCAGGACGAGGGCGCACGCCGCGTGCGCGACCAGATGGACTGGGTGCCGGAGTTCTCGCGCCGCGCGCGCGGCTTCGCCGTCTACGCCGCGCTGCGCTCGCTCGGGCGCTCGGGGGTGGTCGAGCTCGTCGAGCGCTGCTGCGACGCGGCCAGGCGCTTCTCGCAGGCTGTCGTCGAGCTGCCGGGGGCCGAGCTGCTGAACGAGGTCGTGCTGAACCAGGTGCTGTTCCGGTTCGAGACGGACGAGCAGACCGACGAGGCGCTGCGGCAGGTGCAGCAGAGCGGCCGCGTCTGGCTGAGCGGGACGACCTGGCGCGGGCGCAAGGCGATCCGCGTCTCGGTCTCGAACTGGCAGACGACAGACGAGGAGATCGACCTCGCGGTCTCGGAGTTCGCGGCCTATGCGGGCCAGGTGCCGGCGCGGTAGAGCTGGCCCTCGAGCTTGCGGCCGAAGATGCCCTCGAGCCACTCCGCCGTCGCGACCAGCGCGTCGAGGTCGACGCCGGTCTCGACGCCTTCGCGCTCGAGCAGGTAGACGAGATCCTCGGTCGCGACGTTGCCGCTCGCGCGCGGCGCGTAGGGGCAGCCGCCGAGCCCGCCGACGGACGCGTCGAGCACGCTCGCGCCCG
>DASSMZ010000112.1:0-4075 GCA_035688325.1 Gaiellaceae bacterium | reverse complement strand
ACAACCGGTTCGCTCGCAGGGCGGGTTCCGTCTCTACACAGCGGACGACGCCGAGCGCGTCCGCCGGATGCGGCGCGGACTCGATGAAGGGCTGTCCGCCGCGGAGGCTGCCCGTCGCGCGCTCACCGAAGTCCGCCCGGTAGAGGGCCTGCTCGACGACGCGCGCCGCCGCCTGCTCGCTGCGGTGTCGGTGTACGACGAGGCGGCGGTGCACACGGTCGTCGACGAGGCGCTGGCCGGCTTCGCGCTCGAGACTGTCCTGGGCGAGCTGATCCTGCCCGCGCTTCGAGAGCTCGGCGAACGGTGGCAGCTCGGTGAGCTCGAGGTCGCGCAGGAGCACTTCGCGAGCAACCTCGTTCGGGAGCGACTACTCGGCCTGGCCCGCCTCTGGGGCCGCGGAGTGGGCCCGCTCGCGATCCTGTCCTGTGCCCCGGGCGAGCGCCACGACATCGGCCTGATCGCCTTCGGCCTCCTGCTCCGCTCGCACGGCTGGCGGATCCTCTTCTTCGGCGCCGACACTCCGGTCGAGACGCTCGAGGGCGCCGTCGCCTCGAACCCTGCTCGGCTCGTCGTGGTCGCGAGCGCCGACGCGCCACGGCTCGAGGCGGAGCGCGCCGGCCTTCGCCGCCTCGCCGGTGCGGCGCCGCTCGTGCTCTCCGGGCCCGGCGCCTCGGAGGAGCTCTGCGCCGAGCTCGGCGTCGAGCGCCTCGACGGCGAACTCGTCGCCGCCGTCGCGGAGGTGGCACGCCGTGCCTAGAACGATGACGGATCGGCGCATCCTCGTCACGGGCGCGACCGGCTACGTCGGCGGCCGGCTCGTGAACGCGCTCCTCGCGCGCTCGGCCGCCGTTCGCTGCCTTGCACGCCGGCCCGAGGCGATCGCGCCACGCGCCGGTCTCGAGATCGTCGCCGGCGACGCGCTCGATCCGGAGGCGGTGCGACGGGCGCTCGACGGCGTCGACGTCGCGTACTACCTCATCCACGCGATGGGCGCGGCGGGCGGGTTCGAGCAGCTCGACCGGCGCGCGGCTACGACCTTTGCTGCGGCCGCACGCGACGCGGGCGTGCGGCGGATCGTCTATCTCGGCGGGCTGGGCGAAGGCCCCGGCCTGTCCACACACCTCGCGAGCCGGCAGGAGGTCGGCCGGCTGCTCGCGTCGAGCGGGGTCGAGACGATCGAGCTCCGCGCCTCGATCGTGATCGGGTCCGGCAGCCTCTCGTTCGAGCTGGTGCGCTCGCTGACGGAGCGGCTGCCGGTGATGATCACGCCCCGCTGGGTCGAGACGCGGACGCAGCCGATCGCGATCGAAGACCTGATCGACTATCTCGTTGCCGCCGGCGACGTCGAGTCCCACGGCAGCGAGATCTTCGAGATCGGCGGCGCAGACGTCGCGACCTACGGCGAGCTGATGCGCGAGTACGCGCGCCGGCGCGGTTTGCGGCGGGTGCTCGTCCGGGTGCCGGTGCTGACGCCGCGCCTGTCGAGCCTGTGGCTCGGGCTCGTCACGCCGCTCAACGCCCGCATCGGGCGCAAGCTGATCGAGAGCCTGCCGCACGAGACCGTCGTGCGCGATACGCGGGCGCTCGAGCGCTTCGCCATCCGCCCACGCGGCTACCGCGAGGCGATCGCCCGGGCGCTCGTCAACGAAGACCAGGAGCTCGCGGCGACGCGGTGGTCGGACGCGTTCAGCGTCGGGGAGCGCGCACCTCGCGCCCCGCGTGGACAGACGCACGGACGGCTCGTCGACACCCGCGTCCGGAGCGTGGCGGCGCCGCCCCGGCAGGCGTTCGCGCCGGTTCGGCGCATCGGCGGCGGCGAGGGCTGGTACTACGGGAACCGCCTCTGGCGGCTGCGCGGCTTCCTCGACCTGCTCGTCGGCGGCGTCGGCCTCCGTCGCGGCCGGCGCGACCCGGAGCTGCCGGCCGTCGGCTCGACCCTCGACTTCTGGCGAGTCGAGGCGTACGAGCCCGACCGCCTGCTCCGCCTACGCGCGGAGATGCGGCTGCCGGGCCGGGCGTGGCTGCAATTCGAGGTTGACGGGGACGAGCACGGCTCGGAGATCCGGCAGACCGCGCTCTTCGACCCCGTCGGCCTAGCCGGGCTGGTCTACTGGTACGCGCTGCTGCCGCTGCACGCGCTCGTCTTCCGAGGGATGCTCGACGGCATCGCGCAGGCGGCATGACGCGCACGGGCGTCGTCCTCTTCACGCGCGACCTGCGCGTGCACGATCACCCGGCCCTCACGGCGGCAAGGCGCGACTGCGACCGGGTCGTGCCGCTGTTCGTCTACGACAACCGGCTGCTCGGCACGAGCCCCAGGCGCTCGGCCTTCCTCGAGGAGCGGCTGGCCGAGCTGCGCGGCGCCCTCGGGCTCGTCGTCGCACACGGCGACCCGGTCGAGGAGGCCGGCCGCTTCCGCCCGGATGCCGTTTACCTGAGCGAAGACGTGAGCGCGTACGCGCGCCGCCGCGCGGCCCGCTTGTCGGACCGCTTCGACGTTCGACTCTTCCCCGGCATCACGATCGTGCCGCCGGGCGAGCTCGCGCCTGCCGGACGCAATCACTACCGCGTCTTCGGGCCGTACTGGCGAGCGTGGCGCGAGCGGCCGCTGCCGGAGCCGCTCGACTCGGGCCCGGCGCTCCGCGCTCCCGACACGGCTCCCCTCTCCCCGCATCTCCACTTCGGCTCGATCTCGCCGGCCGAGGTCGCGCGCGGCGCCTCGGAGGACCTGCTCCGAAACCTTTGCTGGCGCGACTTCTTCGCCCAGCTCCTCTTCTCGCAGCCGGAGCTCGAGTGGCGGGACCTGCATTCGAGGCGCACCTGGCGCCGCGATCCCGACGGCGTCGCCGCCTGGAAGGTCGGCCGCACCGGCTACCCCTTCGTGGACGCCGCGATGCGGCAGCTGCTACTGGAAGGCTGGATTCCGAACCGGCAGCGCATGGTGGTCGCGTCGTATCTCACGAAGGATCTCGGCGTCGACTGGCGCGTCGGCGCGGCGCACTTCATGGAGCAGCTCGTCGACGGCGACGCTGCTTCGAACAGCGGCAACTGGCAGTGGGTCGCGGGCACCGGCACCGACACGCGACCCAACCGACGTTTCAACCCCATTCGGCAGGGCCGGCTGCACGACCCCGACGGCGACTACGTGCGCCGCTGGGTGCCCGAGCTCGCAGCGCTGCCCGCGAAGACGATCCACGACCCGACCCCCGCGCAGCGCCGCGAGCTCGGCTACGTCGACCCGCTCGGCGTCGAGGCGCTGTCGAGATGACGGCGATCCTGCTCTCCTTCGCGGTGGCCCTCGCCGTCAACGGCGCCTTCTTCGCCGTCGCCGCCGCCCGCCGGACGGACGTCGTCACCGACCTCTCCTACAGCCTGACGTTCGCGCTGCTCGCGGTCGCCCTCCTCTTCACCGGCGCGCGGGAGCCGGTGCAGCTCGTCGCCTCGCTGCTCGTCCTCGTCTGGGCGGCGCGGCTCGGCGCCTACCTGTTCCGGCGGATCCTGCGCATGAAGGTCGACCACCGCTTCGACGGGATGCGAGACGAGCCGCTCCGCTTCGCCCGCTTCTGGATCCTGCAGGCGATCACGGTCGCGGTCGTCATGCTGCCCGTCTCCTACCTCCTCGATCGCGACCACGCGCCCGGCTTCGGTGGGTGGGCGGTCGCGGGCGCGGCGACGTGGCTCGCAGGCCTCCTCGTCGAGGCCGTCGCCGACGCGCAGAAGTCGGCTTTCAAGGCGAACGAGGCGAACCGCGGACGCTTCATCGCGAGCGGCCTCTGGCGCTACTCGCGGCACCCGAACTACTTCGGCGAGATGCTCGTCTGGTGGGGCCTGTTCCTCTACGCCGTCCCCGTCCTGCACGGAGCGGCGTTCGCGGTCGTCGCCGGGCCGGTCTTCATCACCCTGCTGCTGCTGTTCGTGAGCGGGATCCCGCCGCTCGAGCGCAGCGCCGACGAGAAGTACGGCGACGACCCCGCCTACCGCGACTACAAGCGGCGGACGAGCATCCTCGTCCCGCTCCCGCCTCGCGGCTAACGCTTCGAGAAGCGGTAGTGCGACACGAGCCACTCGCTTCCAC
>DASSMZ010000098.1:0-2728 GCA_035688325.1 Gaiellaceae bacterium | reverse complement strand
CCAACGAAAAAGCCCCGCTCAGGCGGGGCTTCGCGCGAGGCTGCGGGGCTAGGATTCGAACCTAGACTACTCGGTCCAGAGCCGAGCGTCCTACCATTAGACGACCCCGCAACGTGCCGTTGCGGCGGCCCTCAGTGTAGCCGGGGTCAGGCGGCCGTGGCACTGAACGCGGCGCTGCTACGGCGCAGCCGCCAGCCGGGATCCTCCAGCGTCTCGGCACGCTGCAGCGTCCGCCAGGTGCCGTCCCCGCCGGCGAGCTGCAGGCCGGAGAAGCGGTACGCGTAGCGGTTGCAGCGGTGGGTCTCGGCGTAGCTCTCGGCCGTCGCCATCGGCGCCCACGCGCGGTGGCTGCCCGGGAGGTAGAACGGCCCGGACATGCCGGCCGGAGAGATCACGACCCACCGGTCGCGCGCGTACGGCAGCTCCATCACGGCCACGCGAACCCGGATTCCCGGGACGATCCCGGAGGCGAGCTCCTCGTACTGCGCCGCCGCGCCCGGCCGCGCGAGCTCGTAGTAGAGGCGTCCGTCGCCCGAGCCGGCGAAGGTCGCGATCCCGACCTGCAGCCACTCGTCCGCGCCGTTCGGGCCGAGGCCGGGCCCGCCGACGCCGACCCAGCCGGCGACGTGGCTCGTCTGCCCGAACGCCGCGGGCGTGTCGAGGAGGCTGATCGTCGCCGCGATCCCGGAGGCTCGGGACGGGCTGTAGAGGCCCGCGTACGAGTAGCCCTTCGGGCACGCGAGCGCGGCCGGCGCGAAGAGCGCGGTCGCGAGCAGGCCGAGCACGAGGGCGCGAGCGCGTGTCACCGAGCCGAGCATCGGGCCGCCGCCGCGCCCCTCGGATCCCTCGTCTCAGGGACGTGTCGCTCTCGTCACGAAGCGCGCGGAGGCTCAGGCCACGTCGGCGGCCCAGTCGCCGTAGAGCGACGTGTAGAGGCCGCGCTGCGCCATCAGCTCGTCGTGCGTGCCCTGCTCGATCACGCGGCCGTGCTCGAGCACGACGATCAGGTCGGCGTCGCGGATCGTCGAGAGCCGGTGCGCGATCACGAAGGCGGTGCGGCCCGCGAGGAGGGTCCGCAGTGCCTGCTCGATCTTCCGCTCGGTGCCGATGTCGACCGACGAGGTGGCCTCGTCGAGGATCAGGATCCGCGGGTCGGCGAGCAGCGCCCGGGCCAGCGCGACGAGCTGGCGCTGCCCGAGCGAGAGGCGGGTGCCGCGCTCCTGCAGCTGCGTCTCGTAGCCGTCCTCGAGCCGGAGGATGAAGTCGTTGGCGCCGACCGTCTCGGCCGCGCTCACGACTTCCTGCGGCGTCGCGTCGGGCCGGCCGAAGGCGATGTTCTCGGTGACGGTGCCTGCGAACAGGAAGCCCTCCTGCGGGACGATTCCCAGCTGCCGTCGCAACGACGCCTGGCTCACGTCGCGCAGGTCGTGGCCGTCGATCGTGAGCGCGCCGTGCCGCGGGTCGTAGAAGCGCGCGAGCAGCTTCGCGATCGTCGACTTGCCCGCGCCGGTGTGGCCGACGAGCGCGACGGTGGTGCCGGCCGGGACGTCGAGGTCGAGCCCGTGCAGGACGTCGGGGCCGTCGCCGTAGCCGAAGCGGACGTCCTCGAAGCGGACGTGCCCCTCGACGCGCGGCAGCTCGATCGCGCCCTGGTGGTCGAGCACCTCGGGCTCCTGGTCGAGCACGTCCATGATCTTGTCGAGCGCCGCCGTGGCCGAGAGGAACGTGCCGTAGAGCTGCGAGAGCTGCTGCACCGGGTCGAAGAAGTTCTGCACGTAGAGCATGAAGGCGAACAGCGTCCCGAGCGTGACCGCGTCCTGGAAGTAGAGGTGCCCTCCGTAGCCCAGCTCGATCACGAGCGCGGCGCTCGAGAGCAGGTCGACGAAGGGGAAGTAGAGGCCGTTCAGGACGACCGTCTCCATGTTCGCGTCGCGGTAGCGCTCCGTCACCTGCCCGAAGTTGCGGATGTTCGTCCGCTCGCGCGTGAACGCCTGGACGACGCGCATGCCGGCGATGTCCTCCGCGAGCGTCGCCGTGACGAGCCCGAGCCGCTCGCGCACCGCCGAGTACGCGCGGGCGGAGCGGCTGCGGAAGATCGCGGTCGCGACCGACATGAACGGGACGACGATCAGCGTCGCGAGCGCCAGTCGCCAGTCGAGCACGAACAGCAGGATCGCGGTGCCGACCAGGGTCAGCGTGTTCTGCACGAGGCTCGTCACGCCGTCGGTGACGAGCTGGTCGATCGCCTCGACGTCGTTCGTCAGCCTGCTGATGATCACGCCCGCGCGGTTGCGCTCGTAGAAGCCGAGCGAGAGCCGCTGCAGGTGGTCGAAGAGGCGGTTGCGAAGGTCGGCGAGGATCCGCTCGCCGACCCAGCCGGTGAGGTACGTCTGCGCGTAGCTCATGCCCCAGTTGAGGAGGCCGGCGATCAGGAAGGCGCCCACGATCCACCACAGCGCCGCGAGGTTCTGGTTCTTGATCCCGTCGTCGATCGCGTACTTGGACAGGTACGGCGGCGCCAGGGCGGTGGCCGTCGCAAGGAGGAGGGCGAAGATCGAGAGGATCGTCCGCCGGCGGTACGGCTTCGTCAGGCGGACGAGCGTGCCGACCCGGCGGCGCGTGCTGCGCCACGACCAGTCCTCGACCTCCGCGCCGCGCTGCTGCGTCAGGTGGCCGCCCGGCTGCCAGACCCTCACGACGCCGCCTCCAGCGCTTCCTCCTCCTCGCC
>DASSMZ010000079.1:0-10007 GCA_035688325.1 Gaiellaceae bacterium | reverse complement strand
TCGCGCGATTGCTCGCTCGAGAGGGTGCCGACGACGGGGGCCGCGTTCATTGGCTCATAGTAGATGTCACTAAGCTCGGGTACTTGGACGCGGATCCCGCGGATTCGTTTGCAGCAGCGGAGATCGCGCGGGCGCGCGCGTACCACCGGCCGCTCTACGCGGCGCTGCTGCTCGACTGGGCGCTGCAGCTGGCGCTGCTCGTCGCGTTCGCCTTCACACCCGCCGGGGACTGGCTCTGGGACGCGAGCGGCGGGCCCTGGTGGGCGCGGGTGCTGGAGCTCGTCGCGCTCGTGGTCGGGCTCTCGACGCTCGTGCGGCTGCCGCTCTCGTTCTGGCGCGGGTGGATCTGGGAGCGGCGCTGGGGCTTCTCGACGCAGTCGCTCGGATCGTGGCTCGCGGACGTCCTGAAGGGCCTCGGCATCGGGATCGTCGTGACGGCGCTCGCGCTGACGGGGCTCGTCTGGTCGGCGCGGGCATGGCCGTCGTGGTGGCCGGCGGTCGCGGCGCCGGCCGCGGCGGTGCTGACGCTCGTCCTCTCGTTGCTCGCGCCGCTGCTCTTCGAGCGGCTCTTCAACCGCTTCTGGCCGCTGCCCGACGAGGAGCTGGCGCGGTCGTTGCGGCAGCTGTCGGAGCGAGCAGGCGTGCCCGTGCGGACGATGCTGGTCGCCGACGCGAGCCGGCGCACGCGCAAGCACAACGCCTACGTCTCCGGCATCGGGCCGACACGGCGGCTGGTCGTCTTCGACACGCTGCTGAACGACGCGCCCGTCGGCGAGCTGCACGGGGTCGTGGCGCACGAGCTCGGGCACCGGCGCTTCCGGCACGTCGCGTGGGGAACGGCGCTCGCAATGGCCGGCGCCGCGGCGGCGGTGCTCGTCCTCTGGCTCGTGCTCTGGTGGAGCCCGGGGCTGGCGGCGGGCCCGTACGACGCGCGCTGCGTCCCGCTCGTCCTGCTCACGCTCTGGGTGCTCGAGGTCGGGGCGCTGCCGTTCGAGACGTGGCTCTCGCGGCGGTGGGAACGTCAGGCCGACCGGTTCGCGCTGGAGCTGACCGGCGAGCGGGAGACGATGGTCGCGATGCATCGCCGTCTCGCGCTCGCGAACCTGGCCGACCTCGACCCGCCGGCGCTCCTGTACGCGCTGCTGTTCACGCACCCCACGCCGCCAGAGCGCATCGCCGCCGCGCGCGGCGCCTAGCCGCAAACACCGGTGTCAGACACGGGAACGGAAGCGTCACGTCTTCGTCACCGAAATGTCATTTCTCCTGCGAATGTCGACGGTGACGGTTCACCGCCGGTGTCAGACGCGTGCCGTGGGTGTGCCGCGCTGTCCACAACGAGGCCGTGAGCTCGCCGGCGCGATCGTCCTCGCCGCCGGGCTGGGCGCGCGAACGTCCAAACCGGGCTCCCACTCGTCCGCCGGTGAACGGCGACGGGCCGGTGCGGCCGCACCGGCCCGTCAGGCGCGCCGTGGGCGCAGCGCGTCTAGCCGTCGCGCTCGATCTTCTTGCCGCCAGGCGTGAGAGCGTCCCAGCCGGCGCCGAAGAGCTGCGAGCCCTCACCCGACGTCTCGCCGCGCTTCGCGTCGAGGATGTAGCGGTAGAGCGGGTGCCCGGCGTAGGTGACCTGGCGCGTCCCGTTCGACCGCTTGATCGTGCCGAGCAGCCGCTGCATCGCTCCGCCGCGCGCCGCCGGCGCTGCGTGCGTGAGCAGCGGCGGCCAGTACGCGGCGCACGCGCCGGAGCACGCGCTGTGGCGGCGGGTGTCCTTCTCGAACAGGTAGAGCGTGCGCCCGCGGGCGTCGACGACGATCTTCCCGAGACCGGTCTGGGCGGTGGAGACGGTCGCCGACCGAGGGGTGGAGCCACCCGCGGCCAGCGCGCCGCCGAGGCCGGCGAGCGAGAGGGCCGCTGCTACCACGATGACGAGTCCGATTGCCTTCATCTTCAGCTCCTCTTGTGATTAGTGGTTGCTCACTTAGTTACGGCGGTCTGGGCGGGCGCGGTTTCCGACGAGGCGTCCGGCTGGAATAAGCTCAGCCTCCGTGGCAGGGCTCGAGGGCAAGACCGCAGTCGTCACGGGCGCCTCGAGCGGGATCGGAGCGGCGATCGCGCGGGCGCTCGCGGCGAGCGGCGCGCGCGTGGCCGGTGGCGCGAGGCGCGCCGACGAGCTCGAGACCGAGCTGAAGCTCGAGCTCGACGTGACCGACCAGGCGAGCTGCGAGCGCTTCGTCGGCCAGGCCGTCGAGCAGCTCAGCGGGGTCGACATCCTCGTCAACAACGCCGGCCTCAGCCTCGGCCGAGAGCCGTTCGACCACGGCACCGAGGAGGACGAGGAGACGGTGCTGGAGACGAACGTGCACGGGCTCCTGCGCATCACGCGCCTCTGCCTTCCGCACATCCGCGACGGCGGGCACATCGTCAACATCGGCTCCGTCGCCGGCCGCCAGGCCTACGAGAACGCAGCCGTCTACGTCGCCTCGAAGTTCGCCGTGCGCGGGTTCACCTACGCGCTCCGGGAGGACCTGCTCGGCCGGCCGATCCACCTGACGACGGTCGACCCGGGCCTCGTCGAGTCGAACTTCTCGCGCGTCCGCTTCCGGGGCGACGAGGAGAAGGCGGCTGCTGTCTACGCGAACGTGGAGCCGTTGACGCCGGACGACGTCGCCGAGTGCGTCGTCTTCGCGGTCACGCGGCCGAGGCACGTGAACGTCGACGAGCTCGTGGTCAAGGCGCTGGCCCAATCGTCCGCCGTCCGCATCCACCGCGATAGCTGATGGCGCTCACGATCCTCGAGGGCTCGACCTTCTGCATCTGCGACGAGCGCGGCGACATCGACGGCCAGGCGCACGGCCTGTTCGCCGACGACACGCGCTTCCTCTCGCGCTTCTGCCTGACGGTCAACGGCGCCAAGCCGCTGCTCCTGTCGTTCGGCAAGGTCGAGTACTTCTCGGCCGCGTTCTTCCTGCGCAACCCGCTCGCCGGCGGGTTGCCGCAGGACACGCTCTCGATCGTCCGCCACCGCTTCGTCGGAGACGGCATGCAGGACACCGTCGTCGTCCAGAACCAGGGCATGGAGCCGCTTTCGTTCCAGCTCGAGCTCGAGCTCGGCACCGACTTCGCGGACATCCTCTCCGTCAAGGAGCACGACTTCGCGCTCGGCGACCCCACGCGCGCCGAGCCGCTGCCCGACCCGACACCCGGCTGTTACGAGGACGAGCACAACCAGTTCGTGTTCGAGGAGCCGAACGGCGAGGGCGCCGCGCGGACGCAGGTGATCCTCTCGCAGCGTGGTGAGATCCAGGAGCAGGGGGTCGTCTACCGGCTCGAGCTGCAGCCACGCGAGAAGTGGGAGCTTCGCCTCGACATCCTGGCCTCGATCGACGGCGACGCGATCGCGCCGCGCACGGCCGAGCGGCGGTTCGGCGAGGAGCAGACGCGCGTGCGCGAGTCGCTCGCGGCCTGGCAGCTGCGCGTGCCGCAGGTGCGGGCCGACTGGGAGCAGCTCGACGACGCCTTCTTCCAGTCCGTCGCCGACCTCGCCTCGCTGCGGATGCGTGGCGGTGGCCGCACCGGCCGGATGCCCGCCGCCGGGATGCCGTGGTTCATGACCGTCTTCGGGCGCGACACGCTGATCACGTGCCTGCAGACGCTGCTGTTCGGCCCCGAGCTCGCGCGCACGGCGCTCGAGGTGCTGGCCGAGCTGCAGGCGCGCGACGACAACCCGGACGTGGACGGCGAGCCGGGCAAGATCGTCCACGAGCTGCGCTCCGGCAAGGCCGCCGAGAAGTGGTTCCGCACCTACTACGGCACCGCCGACGCGACGCCGCTCTACCTCGTGCTGCTCTCGGAGGTCTGGCGCTGGACGGACGACTCCTCGTTCGTCCGCTCGCTGAAGGAGCCGGCGCTGGCGGCGCTGCGCTGGATCGACGAGTTCGGCGACCGCGACGGCGACGGGTTCGTCGAGTACGAGCGGCGCACGCCGCGCGGGCTCGTGAACCAGTCCTGGAAGGACTCCGGCGACTCGCAGCGCTTCCACGACGGCTCGATCGCGTTCGCTCCGATCGCGCCGGTCGAGGTGCAGGGCTACGTCTACGACGCCAAGCTGCGGACGGCCGAGCTCGCGCGCGAGGTCTGGCGCGACCGCGTGCTCGCCGAGCGGCTCGAGCGCCAGGCGGAGGAGCTGCGCCGAGCGTTCAACGAGCGCTTCTGGACCGACGCCCGCGGTGGCTACTACGTGCTGGCGCTCGACGGGGAGAAGCGGCAGGTCGACTCGCTCTGTTCGAACGTCGGCCACCTGCTCTGGAGCGGGATCGTCCCGACCGAGCGTGTCGACGTCGTCGTCGACCAGCTGATGGGCGAGGAGCTTTGGTCTGGCTGGGGCGTCCGCACGATGTCGACCGGCGACGCCGGCTACAACCCGCTCTCGTACCACAACGGCACCGTCTGGCCTCACGACAACTCGCTGATCGCGCATGGCCTCGCGTTGAACGGCCGTTGGCCGGAGGCGCAGCGGATCGTGCGCCGGATGCTCGGCGCGGCCTCCCACTTCGGCAACCAGCTGCCGGAGGTGTTCGCCGGGCTGCCGCGAGCGGAGACGCCGTTCCCGATCGCCTACCCGACCGCCGCGCGGCCGCAGGCGTGGGCCGCGGGCACGCCGGTGCTGCTGCTGCAGGTTCTGCTCGGGCTCGAGCCCGACCGGCGGCGGCACCAGCTCCTGACGCGCGCGCCCGAGGAGCTGCCCTCGTGGGCCGGCCGCTCGCTCAGGCTCACCGGCATCCGCGCCTTCGACCGCACGTGGGACGTGCGCGTCGAGCACGGCCGTGTCACCGTTGACGAAGCGTGAGGATCGCAGTCGTCAGCCCGCCGTGGTTCCCGGTGCCGCCGACCGGTTACGGCGGGATCGAGTGGATCGTCTCGCTGCTCGCCGACGGGCTGACCGACGCCGGGCACGACGTCACCCTCTTCGCCTCGGGCGACTCGCGCACGCGCGCGACCCTGGCCGCGGTCTACCGCCACGCGCCGAGCGAGCAGATCGGGCGCTCGCTGCCGGAGCTGCGGCACGTGCTCTCGGCGTACGAGCGCGCCGGCGAGTTCGACGTGATCAACGACCACACGGGGCCGCTCGGCGCGGCGCTCGGAGGGCTCGTCGAGACACCGGTCGTGCACACCGTCCACGGCCCGCTCGACGGCGAGCCGGGCGAGGTCTACGAGGCGCTCGCGCGGGTGGCGCCGCAGGTCGGCCTGATCTCGCTCTCGCTCAACCAACGCCGGCCGAAGCCGGGCCTCAACTGGGTCGCGAACGTGCCGAACGCGCTCGACCTCGACCACTACCCGTGTCAGCCACACAAGGGCGACTACCTGCTCTTCCTCGGCCGCATGAACCACGAGAAGGGCGCGCACCGCGCGATCGGGCTCGCGATGGAGCTCGGGCTGCCGCTCAAGCTGGCCGGGAAGATGCGGGAGCCGCGCGAGCGGGAGTACTTCGCGGAGCTCGTCGAGCCGCACCTCGGCGGCGGGATCGAGTACCTCGGCGAGGTGAACCACGGCACGAAGGTCGAGCTGCTGCAGAACGCGCGTTGCACCCTGTTCCCGATCGAGTGGGAGGAGCCGTTCGGCCTGGTGATGATCGAGTCGATGGCGTGCGGCACGCCGGTCGTCGCCACGCGCCGCGGCGCGGTGCCGGAGGTGATCGACGACGGCCGCGGCGGGATCGTCGTCGACGACTGGCGCGAGGCGCCGGCCGCGCTGGAGCGCGCCGACGAGCTCGACCCGGTCGAGTGCCGCCGCTACACGGAGGAGCGCTTCGCGCCTCAGCGGATGGTCGGCGACTACGTCCGCGCCTACGAGTCGCTCGCCGCGTAACCGGTCGAGGGATGAAATCGGCGCCGCGTTCTCGGCGTGGCCGGCCTCCTGCCCTAACGCTTCAGCACGTAGTTCGCGCGCACGTAGCGCGGCTCGAAGCCAGCGCGGACGATGTTCCGGTACGACCCGCCCGGCACGCCGCCCACCGGCTCGCCGGTCTCGGTGACGACGACGCTGCAGCCGGCGTCGGCCGCCGCCGCGATCCGGGCGGCGAGCAGCGCGCTCTGCGCTCCCTTGCCGCGGCGCTCCGGCTTCGTCGCGCCGATCCCGACCCAGCCGATCTCGCCTGCGACGAAGAGCGCGCCCGCGCCGGCCGGCTCGGCGCCGTCGAACGCGACGAAGCACTGCCAGCCGTCGTGCGACGCGAGGGCCGCCAGCCACTCGTGCGACACCAGCGGCTCGCCGAAGCCGCGCACGGCCGCCTCGGCGAACGCCTCGCCGTCCTCGTCCCGCTCGACGCGCAGCTGCGTTCGCGCCCGCGGCGGGGCCGACGTCGGCCGGCTGAACTTCGTCCAGCCGTGCTCGGGCACGTGCCGGCGTGCCTCCAGCCAGCACGCCAGCTCCGGTGGCTCGGCGTCGGGCGTGACGGTGACGTAGGCGTGGACGCCGTCGAGGAACGCCAGCGCCGCGTCCAGCTGCTCCTCGCTCGCGGGCCGGCCGAGGCCGAGCCCGAGCACGCGGTTGAACATCGTCACCTCGGAGGCGCCGTCGAGCCGGAGCGCAAGCGCGCCGCCGACGTCCTTCGTCTGCGCCCCGAGCGCCGCCGGCGCGGCCGCGTAGAGGGAGCGGAACGCCTCGAGCTCGCCCCGCTCGACGGGGTGCATCAGGTCGGCGCCCGCTTGTCCCAGTAGCGCTTCAGGCCGGCGTAGGACTGCCAGAACGGCATGGCCTGCTCGTAGGCGCCGCGGTCGTCGCCGAGGTCGGCCGCCGCCATCGCGCCGAACTCCGCCTCGCTCGCGCCGTCGCGCACGCGCTCCGCCCACTCGCGCAGGCGCGCTCGCAGCTCCGCGAGATGCCGCTCGACGTCGGTCGCCACGCCGAAGTGGATCAGCGCCAGGCGCTGCGGCGCGCGCGCCTCGATCTCGTCGAGTGTCCGCTCCCACGCGTCGAGGTCGACCTCGGGCGGCGGCGTCGGCGGGAGCACGAACGCGCCCGGCTGGATGCGGACGCCGGCCGCGTCGCCGGCGAAGAGCGTTTCCTCGGCGTCGAGGTAGCAGACGTGGTGCCCGGCGTGGCCGGGCGTGGGGAAGGTCGCGAGACCGAGCGTCTCCGCGCCGACCGCATGGACGTTCTCCTGCGGCACCGGCGCGAGCTCGCCCCAGAGGCGGTCGAAGTCGTCGCCGTAGAGCCGCCGTGCGCTCGCCTCGAGCCGGCCGGGGTCGACGAGGTGCGGCGCCCCGACTTCGGACACGTGCACCTGCAGGCCCGGGTGCTCGCGAACGAGCACGCCGGTGGCGCCGGCATGGTCGAGGTGGATGTGCGAGAGGAGCAGGTGCCGGACGTCCTGCAGCCCGAGCCCGCGCTCGGCGAGGCGCGCCTTCAGCTCCGGGATGCACGTGGACGGCCCGCAGTCCTGCAGCGCGAGCCCGTCGTCGGTCTCGATCAGGTACGAGCCGATCACGCGCTCGCGCCCGAGGTGGCCCAGGTCGAGCAGCTCCGGCGAAGGCATCACCGGATCCTACGCAGCGAGCCCGGCGGCGCTGCTCGGCCGGACGAGCAGCGCCCGGGATGCCGATGCCGGGAACCGCGCGCGGGCCCGCTTCCGTCACGGTGCCTGACACCCGGGTTGGCCCGCGCGAGCCAGCGGTCTCGCCGTTCCGTGGACGAGCCGTCACACTCTCGGCACGCGTCTGACACCGGGGCTAGGCCCCGGCCGCGAGCGATCTCTCCTAGCTCAGGTTCCGGCTGCAGCGGCCGAGCGGACGAGCGCGGCCTCGAGGTCGGCGACGAGGTCTTCGGCCGACTCGATCCCGACCGACAGGCGGATCAGGTTCCGCGGCGCTGCGAAGGGCGCGTCGGCCGTGGAAGCGTGCGTCATCCGCGCCGGGTGCTCGATCAGGCTCTCGACGCCGCCGAGGCTCTCCGCGAGCCGGAACACCTTTGTGCGGGCGCAGAGCGCGACCGCCTCCTCCTCCGACTCGGCGAGGAACGAGACCATCCCGCCGAAGTCGCGCATCTGGCGCGCCGCGATCGCGTGCCCGGGGTGCGTCGGCAGTCCCGGGTAGAGCACCTGCTCGACGCGCGGGTGGCGGTCGAGGAAGCTCGCGACGGCGTGCGCGTTCTCGCAGTGCTTGCGCATCCGCACCGCGAGCGTCTTGATCCCGCGCAGCACGAGCCAGCAGTCGAAGGGCCCCGGCACGGCGCCGAGCGACTTCTGCAGGAAGGTGAGGCGCTCCGCGATCGTCGGGTCGTTCGTCGCGACGAAGCCGCCGATGAGGTCGGAGTGCCCGCCGAGGTACTTCGTCGTCGAGTGGATCACGACGTCCGCGCCGAGCGAGAGCGGCTGCTGCAGGTACGGCGACGCGAAGGTGTTGTCGACGACCACGAGCGCGCCGGCTTCGTGGGCGGCCTCGACTGCGGCGCGGATGTCGACGATGTTCAGGAGCGGGTTCGTCGGCGTCTCGAGCCAGACGATGCGCGTGCGGTCGTCGAGGTGGTCGGCCAGGCCCGCGTTGATCTCCTCGGCCGGCACCCAGTCGAAGAGGTAGCCCTTCGGTTCGTAGACCTGGGAGAACATGCGGTACACGCCGCCGTAGACGTCGGCGACGGCGACCACGCGGTCGCCGGGGCCGACCAGGTGCATCAGCGTCGTCGTCGCGCCGAGGCCGGACGAGAACGCGACCCCGTGCTCGGCGCCTTCGAGCGACGCGAGGCAGAGCTGCAGCGCCGTCCGCGTCGGGTTCGAGACGCGCGCGTAGTCGTAGCCCTTGTGCGCGCCGACAGCCTCCTGGACGAAGGTCGACGTCTGGTAGATCGGCACCGTGATCGCGCCGGTGGCGGGATCGGGCTCCTGCCCCTCGTGGATCGCGCGGGTCTCGAAGTCCACGGCGCGATTCTACGGGCGGGGCGGCGAGCGCCGCCGCGGCGGCGGAGCGCCTGCGAGGACGTGTTCGAGCGTGACGAGCAGGTCGGTCAGCGCCCGCGCCTCGTGCGGCGGCAGGTCGGCGAGCACCTCGCCCAGGCCGCCGTAGACGCGCCGCGTCGCCGACTGGAAGGCCTCGAAACCCACGGGCGTGAGCGAGAGCAGATGGCGCCGGCGGTCCTCCGGCTCCGGCTCGCGCTCGACCCAGCCTGCGCTCTCGAGGGCGCTCACGAGCTGCGAGACGGCCGCTCCCGAGACGCCCGCGCGGCGGGCGAGCTCCGCGGCGGCGAGCGGCTCCGACGCGATCGCGCGCAGGGCGAGGTACTGGGCGAGCGTCAACGGCGGCTCGCCGGATGCGAGCAGGCGCTCGATCCAGCGGGCCGCGAGCGGCGCCACGCCCACCAGCGCCTCGGCGGGGTTTGCGGGCTTATGCGGGCGCGGCATTAGATAACGTAACTTAACGGTAAAGAATGGTTATCAGGTTCATCATCGCAGGGATCGCCGTCGCGGCGGTCGCGCTCGCGCCGAGGAGCCGCGGCTCTGCCCTCGTCGCGCTCGCGTGCGGGGCGGCGACGCTGCTCGTCACCGGCGCCTCGGTCGCGGTCGACACACTCCTCTCCGTCGGCCCGATGCTGCTCTTCCTGACGGCCGCGCTCGGGGTCGCCGCGCTTGCGGAGCGCGCCGGTCTGGCCGAGCGGGCCGCGATCCGGCTCTCGGCCGTCGGCGGCCCGCGCCGCCTTTACGCGCTCGTCTGCCTCGTCTCCGCGCTCCTCACGTGCGCCGTCTCGCTCGACGGCGCGGTCGTGCTGTTGGTCCCGCTCGTCCGGGCGGCGTCGCGGCGCGCGCGGGTGCCGGCCGGGCCGCTGCTCGCGGGCGCGATCGCGGTCGCCAACGCCGCCTCCCTCGTCGTGCCCGAGGGCAACCCGACGAACATCGTCGTGATGAGCCGTCTCGGCCTCTCCCCGCAGCAGTTCGTCGGGCATCTGTTGGTGCCGGGCCTGGCGGCGGCGCTGCTCTGCGCGCTCGTGCCGTTGCGCCGGCTCGGCGAGCCGGCGCGCCCGGT
>DASSMZ010000072.1:0-3588 GCA_035688325.1 Gaiellaceae bacterium | reverse complement strand
GGCGAGCACCGCGATCGGCGGGCGCAGCCAGCAGGTGGACGTGTACCTGCCGCCCGGCTACGCCCAGAGCACGCAGCGCTATCCGGTGCTCTACCTGCTGCACGGCTTCCCGGGCGACCCCGCCGGTTTCGTCCGCACCGTCCGCGTCGGCGTGGTCGAGGACACGCTGCTCGCCAAGAACCAGATGAAGCCAATGATCATCGTGATGCCGATGGGCTCCACCGGCGTCTTCACGGACAAGGAGTGGGCCAACGGCATCCACCCGCACGAGAACTGGGAGACGTTCTTCGCGCGGGACGTGGTGAACGCCGTCGACCACCGCTTCCGCACGATCCCGACGGGGGCGGCGCGGGCGGTCGGCGGTCTCTCCGAGGGCGGCTACGCCTCGTTCAACATCGGCCTCCACCATCCGGCCGAGTTCCACGTGCTCGAGAGCTGGTCGGGGTACGAGAAGGCCGACGACGTGAAGTCGATCTTCGGCGGCCGTCCGCAGAAGCTCGCGTACAACAGCCCGCTCCAGACGCTGCCGCGCGCGGCGCGGACGTTGCGCCGCGAGGGCGCCTACCTCTGGTTCTACACCGGCGACAAGGACTCGCTGCGGAAGCAGAACTACGCCTTCGCGGGCGAGCTCACGCGCCTGCACGTGCCGCACCGCTTCTTCGTCGTCTCCGGCGGCCACACCTGGGCGCTCTGGCGCTCG
The DNA here is from genome assembly GCA_035688325.1 of Gaiellaceae bacterium. Taxonomy (GTDB): domain Bacteria; phylum Actinomycetota; class Thermoleophilia; order Gaiellales; family Gaiellaceae; genus AC-32. The sequence goes on along the minus strand of DASSMZ010000072.1, from coordinate 2,888 downwards.
AACGCCTGGCAGGCGGTCTCCGTCGCCTCGGCGCATCTCGCCCATGGCTAGGGCCGCCCGCAACGCCGCGCTCAGCCTCGTCGGCATCCTCGTCCTGCTCGCCGCCGCCGGCTGGCTCTACCTTCTCCGGCCCTCGGCCGCCGGGCTACGGCCCGCCGTGCCGGAGGCGCTGCCGCTCGACGAGCTGGCGCACAAGGCAGGCGTCTCCGTCGTTGCGTTCTTCGCGGTCTGGGGCTCGGCCGCGCTGCTGCTCGGCCTGCTGGCCCGGGCCGCGCGGCTCGACCGCCTGACCTCCGCGGTCGTCCTGCTGGTAGGCGTGGGCGCGTTCGAGTTCCTGGCCGCGGGGGTCTCGCTCGCGGTCGTCCGGCAGATCTCGTTCCACGAGGCGTTCGTGACCGCGACCGACATCCGCGCCGTCTCGCTGCCGGCGCTGGTCGCGGCGCTCGGCGGCGCGATCTGGGGCCGCGTGCGTGCGACGTCCGGCTCGCGGGCACCGCTGCTGCTCGCGTGGGGCGTCGCCGCGGCCGGCGCCATCGGGCTCGTCGACGCGCTCCTGCCCGCGCACGACCGGACGTTCCTGGCCGGCCTCGCGCCCGACGCCGTGCGGCCGGTGACGAGCGCCCTGGTCGGGCCGCTCGCCCTCGCGCTGCTCGTCGTCGCCCGGGGCCTCGCCCGACGGAAGCGGCGGGCCTGGCAGGTCTCGCTCGTGCTGCTCGGGGGGTCGAGCGTCCTCCACGTGCTTCACGGCTTCGACAGCGGCGCGGTCGTGACGACGCTGCTGCTCGTCGCCCTCGTGGCGCAGCGTCACGTCTTCGACGCGCCGGGCGACCCGACCTCGCGTCGGCGGCTCGTCGTGCGAGCGGTGCTCGTCGCGGCCGGGATCCTGCTCTACGGGATGACGGCGGTCTGGCTGAACCGGCTCGCGCTCGACCAGCCGGTCTCCGTCGCGCTCGCACTGCGCGACACCGCCGACGCCGCCGTCGGCGTGCGGCTGGTCGGGCAGCGGTTCGGCGACTGGTTCTCGCTGTCGGTGTTCATCGCGACGCTCGCCGGCTGCGGGTGGGTGCTGGCGGGCTGGACCGCTCCCTGGCGCCACCGCGTGCGGCAGGAGGCACGCGAGCGGGCGCTCGCGCGCAGCCTCGTCGCCGCCTGGGGCGAGGACACGCTGGCGCCGTTCGTCCTGCGGGAGGACAAGTCGTATTTCTTCTCGCCCGACTTCAGCGCGTTCGTCGCGTACCGGGTCGTCGGCGGTGTGGCGATCGTCTCCGGCGACCCGGTCGGGCCGCAGGCGGAGCACGAGCCGCTGCTCGAGAGCTTCATCGCCTTCGCCCGCGGCCGCGGCTGGCGCCTGGCGATCCTCGGCGCCGCGGAGCAGCGCCTCGCGCTCTACCGGCGCCTCGGCCTGCACGCGCTCTACCACGGCGACGAGGCGGTCGTCGAGACGGCCGCGTTCTCGCTCGAGGGCCGGCCGATCCGGAAGGTGCGCCAGTCCGTCCAGCGCCTGCGGCGCGCCGGCTACGGCGTCCAGGTGCTCCGCCCGGGCCAGATCGACGACGCGCTGCGGTACGAGCTCGAGACGATCGCCGGGAGCTGGCGCGGCACCGAGCCCGAGCGCGGCTTCGTGATGGCGCTCGACGCGCTCTTCCGGCTCGGCGACGAGGACGCGCTCTTCGTCGTCGGACGCGACGGCGAGGGCACCCCGGCCGGCTTCCTGCACTTCGCCGTCTGCCGCGCGGGCGGCGCGCTCTCGCTCTCGTCGATGCCGCGCCTGCGGACGACCCCGAACGGGTTCAACGAGTGGCTGATCTGCGAGGCGGTCGAGTGGGCGCGCGAGCACGGCTTCGAGCGGGTCTCGCTGAACTTCGCGCCGTTCGCGGCGCTCCTCGCTCCCGAGGCGGAGCTCTCGCGACTCCAGCGGCTGGAGCGGCGGGCGCTGCTGAGCGTGAAGGGCCGGTTCCAGCTCGACAACCTGCTGCTCTTCAACCGGAAGTTCTTCCCGAGCTGGGAGCGGCGGTTCGTCGTCTACGAGCGGCGCCTCGACCTGCCCCGGGTCGGCATCGCCGCGCTCGCCGCGGAGGCGTACCTGCCGTTCTCCGGCCGTAGCGAGCGGTGACGGCGGCGCTGGCAGGCGGGCTGCTGCTCGCGCTCGCGTCGGCCGCCGCGCTCAACTGGGGCTACTTCGCCCAGCACGGCGTCGCCTCCGGGCTGCCGCCGCTCACGCTGCGGCGGCCGCTCGCGTCGCTGCGGCTGCTCTTCGGCAGCCTGCGCTGGGTGGCCGGCTTCGTCGTCGGGATCGGCGGCTGGGTGCTCTACGTCGCGGCCTTGGCGCTGGCGCCGCTCTCGCTCGTCCAGGCCGCCTCGGCCGGAGGGATCGGGCTGCTGGCGCTGCTCGCGTCGCGGCACGCACGCCTGACGGGCCTCGAGCGCCGGGGCGTGGCCGTCGCCATCGCCGGGCTCGTGCTGCTCGGGATCTCGCTCGCCGGCCGCACGACGACCGCGACCGCCGGCGACTGGACCGCCGTGGCTGCCTGGATCGCCGTCTCCTGGGCCGCCGCCGCGTTCGCCGCGTCACGGCGCTCCGCCGCAGGACTCGGCATCGCCGCCGGCGTGCTGTACGCCGCCGGCGACGTCGCGACCAAGGCCGCCGTCCACGGCGGCGCTCGGCTCGGGTTCGTCCCGGTGCTGCTCGCGTGCCACGGGCTGGCCTTCGTCGCCATGCAGCTCGGCTTCCAGCGCGGCAGCGTCCTCGCGACCGCCGGCCTGGCGACGCTGTTCACGAACGCGCTGCCGATCGCGGCCGGGACGACGCTCTTCGGCGAGGGCCTGGGGTCGCTTGCCGTCGTCCGCGTGCTCGCCTTCGCCTGCACGGTCGCAGGGGCGGCGCTGCT
>DASSMZ010000067.1:0-7751 GCA_035688325.1 Gaiellaceae bacterium | reverse complement strand
GAGCGGACGAGGACGCGGTCCTCGTCGTCGCCGTACGCGGACGAGCGCGCCCACAGCGCGCCGTCCCGCTCGTAGGAGTCGAGCCGCGGCAGGAACTCGCCGAGGCGGGTCTCGAGCTCGCTCTGGCGCGCCCACGAGTCGAAGTGGATCCGGAAGCGCTCGAGCGAGGCCTCGATCCGCTGCAGCATCTCCGGTACCGGGTCGCCGTCGACCCGGGCGAGCTCCCTGACGTAGTCGCCGCGGTAGCCATCCTCGGGCGGCTCCTCCCCACGCCGCGCCGCCTCGACCGAGACGCGGAAGCGGTCCATCTGGGCGCCGGCGTCGTTGTAGTAGTACTCGCGCTCGACCTCGTGGCCGGCGAACGCGAGCAGCCGCGCGACCGAATCGCCGATCGCGCCGTTGCGCGCGGAGGCCACCGTGATCGGGCCGGTCGGGTTGGCCGAGACCATCTCGACCTGCACGCGCTCGCGGCGCTCCGCCGAACCGCCGCCGTAGCCGCCGCCCGCGGCCAGGATCTCCCCCAGCGCCTCGCCGAACCACGCGTCGGCCAGCCAGAGGTTGACGAAGCCCGGGCCGGCGACCTCGGCTCGCTCGACCTCGTCCAGGCCGGTCGCGGCGGCGGCGAGCTCGTCGCCGAGCTCGCGCGGCGAGCGCCGCCGCGCGGGCGCGAGGCGCAACGCCGCGTTCGTCGCGTAGTCGCCGTGTCCCGGATCGTTGGGGCGGTCGAGCTCGACCGGCGCGCCGGCCAGCTCCGAGAGCCGCGCCTCGAGCCGCGCGACGGCGTCAGGCAAGGGCTTCAGCCGGGGCGAACAGCTCCTCGAGCCGGCGCAGCTCGTCGGGCGTGCCGGCCGCGATCATCACGTCCCCGACGTCGAGCGCCGCGTCGGGCGCGGGCGTCGCGTCGAAGCTCCCGTCCCGCTTGCGCAGGGCGACGATCATCGCGCCAGTGACCTCCCGGATGCGCAGGTCGCGGATGCTCTTGCCCGCCTCGCGGCAGCTGTCCTTGACCTCGATCTCCTCGAACAGCAGCTCGGGGCCGCCGCTCGTCGAGACGATGTCGAGGAACGCGGCGACCTGCGGCCGCAGGACGAGCTTCGCCATCTCCTTGCCGGCGGTCGAGTAGGGCTGCACGACCCGGTCCGCGCCGGCGAGCCGGAGCTTCTTGGCGGCGTCCTCGTCGGAGGCGCGGGCGACGATCAGCAGGTCCGGCCGCGCGTTCCGCGCGGAGAGCGTGATGTAGAGGTTGTCGGCGTCGGAGTCGGCCGACGCGACGAGACCACGCGCCCGCCGGAGGCCGGCTGCGAGCAGGTCTTCGTCCTCGGTGCCGGTTCCCTGGACGATCGGGTCGTTCGCGTGACGCGCGGCGTCGATCGCGTCCTCGCTGAAGTCGAGCACGACGAACGGCACGCCCTCCAGGCGGAACTCCGCGGCCGCGCGCCGGCCGACGCGCCCGTAGCCGCAGATGATGTAGTGGTCGCTCAGCTGCTCGATCGCCCGCCGCCTCCTCCGCATCGCGAACGCGTCCGTGAAGACACCCCGCGCGATCCCCTCGACGAGGATCGTCGCGATGTAGGCAAAGATAGTGATGCCCGCGAGCACGAGCACGATCGAGACCGCGCGCGCCTCGTCGTTGCGCGGGGCGGTGTCGAGCCCCGCCAGCGAGATCGTCACCGTCGTCCGGTAGAGCGACTGCACCCACGTCTCGTGGAGGGAGTGGCGGTAGGCGAGGGTGCCGCCGACGACGATGGCAACGAGAGCCGCGACGGCGTACGCGATCCGGCGCGCGCTGAGCGACTCGATCACGCCGCTAGTATCACGACCCGTGGAAGGCGATGGGCAGGAGCGCCAGCTCAACATCCATCTCGACCCGGAGCACCTGGCCGGCGTCTACTCGAACTTCGCGAACATCAGCTTCTCGGACTACGAGTTCACGCTGACCTTCGCGCGCATCGACCACGAGGTCGAGGAGGGCGACGTCCCGGGCGTGGTCGTCGCGCGCGTCAACATGTCGACGCGGTTCATGCGCGAGCTACTCGACGCGATGCAGGACTCGTGGTCGAAGTGGTCGTCGCGCGAGGGCATCCGGAACCTTCCGGAGACGCCCGAGAACGACTCCGCCTAGCACTGCCTGAACCGATCGGGTCGACCGGTCAGTTCAGTCGGACGGCCGGCACAGCCGTCCGTACTGGGACGGCGCCGCAAGCGGCGCCTCAGGGCTGCCGCGCGGCGAAGGCGCGGGCCATGGCGATGCGCTGGACGACGGTCGGGTGGTTGTCGATCCAGACGTACGACCAGAGCGGCGGGTTCGGCTGGACGAGGTCGTAGCGGGTGAACTTGCGGAACACGCTCGCGGCGGCGGCCGGGTCGTGCGTCGCGCGCAGCGCCGACCAGTCGGCCTCGGCCTCGTAGCGGCGCGCGACGGCGTTGCCGAACGGCGTCACCACCAAGCCGACGAGCGCGAGCACGAGCAGCGCGTACGGGACGACTTCCGGGCGCTCCAGGCCGCCGCGACGGCGCGTCGCCCACTCGACGACGAGGAAGCCCGGCAGCGTCAGCAGCAGCGACCAGGCGAGCCCCTTCCAGATGTGCCGGTGCGCGACGTGGCCGAACTCGTGCGCGACGACGACGTCGATCTCGCGCGTCGAGTAGCGGCCGTCGAGGAACGTGTCCCACAGGAACACACGCGCCGACGGCCCGATCCCGGTCGCCATCGCGTTCGCGGCCGAGGTGTGGCCGCTCACCTTCTCGATCCGCACCGGCGTGCCGCCTACGCCCTCCTCGCGCGCGAGCTGCCGGATCCGCGCCGCCGCGGGCGTGTCGTGCGGCGGCCGGGTGCCGAGCGTCTCGGCGTACGGCAGCACCAGGAGGAACGCGGCGCCGACCGCGACGACGAGCGGCGCCGCGACGAGCCACCAGCGCCGTCCGAAGCGGCCCGCGAGCAGGAGCAGGATGGTGAGCGCGATCGTCAGGCCGACGACTCGCCCGAGCAGCCCCGGCCACTGCTCGAGCGCCCACGAGACGTAGCCCTGCCGCTCCTGGCCGTAGCGGCGGCCCCACCAGAGGGCGACCGCTCCGAAGGGGAGGCCGACCGCCCAGGTGCCGAGCGTCGTCACGGCGCCGACCATCACGCCCTTGCCGACCCGGCCGAGCTCCCACGCGCGAGCGAGCCTCGGCCCGAGCCGCGCGAAGACGACGAGCACGCCGAGCGTCGCCAGCGTCCCGGCGACCCAGAGCCAGCGGAGCAGCCCGTCGTAGCGAGCGGAGCGGTGCAGCACGCCGGCCGGGAAGATGCTCGACGCGTCGACGTGCGGCGCGTGCAGGTTTCCCGGAACCGTCGTCCGCGTCAGCAGCCACGCTGCCGCGAGCCAGGCCGCGACGAGCCCGACTAAGGTTGCGCCCTTGGCGAAGCGGGTCGCGGTCATCTCGGACGTCCACGCTAACTGGCACGCCTTCGGGGCCGTCCTCACGGAGATCGAGCGAGAGGCCCCCGACGAGCTCTGGTGCCTCGGCGACCTGGTCGGCTACGGGCCACGCCCCAACCCCTGCTGCGCCGCGGCCGAGCGGCGTGCAACGACCTGCCTCGCGGGGAATCACGACCTCGGCGTGCTCGGCACGATCGACCTGGACGAGTTCACCGGCGACGCGGTCGAGGCCGCACGCTGGACGCGGAGCGTGCTGGCGGAGGGCTCGCGCCGCTTCCTCGAGTCGTTGCGGTCCGAGGGTCGGCGCGACGGCGTCGAGCTCTTCCACGCGAGCCCGCGCGACCCGGTCTGGGAGTACGTGCTCACGGAGGCGGCGGCCGCGGCCGCCTTCGAGCTGACCGAGTCGCAGATCGTGCTCGTCGGCCACAGCCACGTCCCGCTAGCGATCTCGCTCGAGGACGGCGTGCTCGACGGCGGTCTCGCCCCCGCCGGCACCGAGACCCGGCTCGGCTCGGGCCGCTGGCTGCTGAATCCCGGCTCCGTCGGCCAGCCGCGCGACGGCGACCCGCGCGCAGCCTGGCTGCTGCTCGACCTCGGCGCGGGCCGTGCCGAGCACCGGCGAGTCGACTACGAGGTCGCGCTGACGCAGGACGAGATCCGCGAGAGAGGGTTGCCCGATGCGCTGGCGCAGCGGCTTGCTCACGGCGTCTAGCGTCGCGCTGCTCGCGGGCTGCGGCGGTGGGCACCGCGCGCAGCCGCCGCCGAAGCCGCCGCGGATCCCGGGCGCGGTGGCGGCGCGGCTCGCCGCCGAGGCCGACCGCGTCGCCGCGCTGACGCCGGGTACCTGCGAGGCGCGCGACGCAGCACAGCGCTTCCAGGCCGACGTGATCCGCTCGATCGGCAGCGTGCCGTCCCGCTATCAGGAGCCGCTCGCGTCGGCGGCGAACGATCTCGCCGCCCGGCTCGCCGTGTGCGCGGTACCGACGCCGGCGCAGGCGGGGAAGCCACCGAAGGGCCACGGGCACGGCGATGGACACGGCCACGGCCATGGGCAGGGGAAGCGCAAGCGGGAGAACGACTAGCCGTCGGAGCCGGAGCCGCCGCTGCCCGAGCCGTCGCGTCCCGACGCACCGGTGGCTCCACGCTCGGCGGCGTCGGTCGAGCCCGACCCGCTGCTGGCGTCGTGCGTGACGCTGCCCGACTCGTGCTCACCGGTCCCACCGCTCGTGCCGCTCCCGCCGCTCGTGCTGCTGCCGCCGTCGCCGCCGCCGCTGGGGCTCGTCGTCGTCGGCGCAGAGCGGTGCTCCTGCTCGACCTCGCTGCGTCCGCTGCCCGACAAGCGCGCCTGCTCGCCGTCGCCCGCGCTGGAGCCGGAGCTCACGGGCGCGGAGGCGCGGTGGCGCGAGACATGGGTCACGCGGGCGACCGGTTGTGCGGCGACCGGCGCGACCGCGAGCGGCCCGCGCATGCGAACCGCCGCGTGAACCGGTTTCGCGCCTGGCCGCGCGGCCACGATCGGGCGAGGCGTCAGAGCGGCTGCGGGCTGGCGCCGGGGTTGGCGACTCTGCTCGACGCTCGCGACCGTGCCGACGGTGCCGACGGCGAGCGTGACCGCGGCGATCTTCGCCGCGAGCGGCGCCGACGCGAGCTTGGCGAGAACCGCTCCACCGGCGCCGGTCGAGGCCGCAGCGGCGCCGAAGCCCGGGAGCGCCTGGGCGAGCGAGTCGCGCAGGGTCGCGGGTAGCGTCAGGACGCCCAGGGCCGAGCGCACTGGCCGCAGCTGCTCCTGCAGGCGCTTGCGTCCGCGGAAGAGCAGCGACTCGACCGCCGCCCCGCTCAACCCGAGGGCGGCGGCGACCTCGGCGTACGAGAGGCCGTAGAACTCCCGCAAGACGACGGCGTCGCGCTGCTGGGGCGGCAGCTCGGTCAGGGCGGCGCACAGCGCCTGGACCTCCTCGCGCCGGGCCGCGTCGCGCTGCAGCTCGTCGGCCGCCGGCTCCTGCACCAGGGCGAGGGGCTCGGCTCGCCGGGCGCGCAGGCGGGAGCGGCACTCGTTCCGGGCGATCGTGCCGAGCCAGGCGGAGGGGTCGCGCGGCTCCTGCCCCGCCAGCAGCGCCCGATAGGCCGAGAGGAACGTCTGCTGGGCGGCGTCCTCCGCTTCCACCGGGTCGCGAAGCAGCAGACGGCTGATGCCGTACACCATCCGGCCGTGCTCCTCGAAGAGCACGGCGATCCGCTCCCCGGCGGCGCGCTGCCGGCGCCGGCCGGGGAGCGAGAGCCCACGGGAGACGCGGGCGGCGTTAGTTGTCGCCGCCTCCATCACCCCCCTCATCGTCCCCCTCGTCCTCCTGCTTGAGCCGGACGAGCGTCAGCTTCCCACCGACGACGGCACACGTCATCTCCACGCGGTCGTTCGGCTGGAAGCCCGAGAGGTCGACGCCGTCGGGAACGGCACACTGGACGGCCGAGCCGCCGTGCGGCTGCACCGCGATCGTTCCGCCGCCGAGCTGGGTGATCGTGCCGTGCACCTCGATGCGGCCGTTGTCCTCACCGGTTCCCTGGTGGTCGGCGTCATTCCCGTCGTCCGACTGCACGCTCACGAGGGTAAATGCGCCGCCGGCGTCGACGCTCACGATCAGCTCGATCTCGTCGCCGGGCTGCAGCTGCGGGAGCTGGAGGCCGCCCGGGATCGTCACCAGCACCTCGCCGCGGTGCTCGACCGCCAGCCTGAGCTGGTCGCCGTCGACCGACAGGAAGATCCCCTCGAGCTCGAGTGTCGAGGCCTGGCCGAGCGTCGTGATCGAGGTGGCGTCGAGCCCGGAGCTCGTCACCCGCACCCGCACCTCGACCTCCTCGCCGGGCCGGTCGCTGCGATGCGACATGAAGCCGCGCGCCGGCGCACGAACGGAGAAGACCGAGCCGCCGGACGAGAGCAGCAGGCGGTGCAGCCTCGCCTCGTTACGGACGACGACGCCGCGCAGCACGGCGTGGCCCACGCGGCCGGAGGCGCGGAACGTGCCGGCGCGGAAGGTGCCGTCGGTGAGCCGTCGCGCCGTGTACGAGACGCGGCTGCCGAGGCGGACGGCGGCGAGGTGCCCTGCCGCGCGGACGGTGCGCACGACGCCGCCCCTGGAGGCGACGACGACGGTGTGCCGCGTCGGGTTCTTCGCGACGGCGACGCCGCGGAAGGCGGATGCCGTCGCCGGGAGCGCCAGCACGGCCGCGAGCGCGACTGCCGGCAGGAGGATGCGCTTCATCTGGAGGTCCTTTCGGAGCTGGGGAGAGGCCGGATTGCACCTCGCAGGAGTGCGTCGCGCCGGAAAACTTGCACCCGCCGGTACAAATCCCTCGCATGGGTGCCCCCAGCCTCGGCGGCCGCTACCGGCTCGAGCGCCCGCTCGGGCACGGCGGGATGGCGACCGTCTACCTCGCCCACGACGAGGAGCTCGGCCGGCCGGTCGCGATCAAGCTGCTCGCCGAGCACCTGACCGGCGACTTCGCCTTCCGCGAGCGCTTCCTCCGCGAGGCGCGGCTCGCCGCGGGGCTCTCGCACCCGAACGTGGTCAGCGTCTACGACGCGGGCGAGGTCGAGGACGGGCGGCCGTACATCGTGATGGAGTACGTGCACGGCACGACGCTCGCCGACGTCGGGCGGCTCCGGGCGGACGAGGCGGTACGGCTCGTGATCCAGGCGTGCCACGGTCTCGCGCACGCGCACGCCCGACGGCTCGTCCATCGCGACGTGAAGCCGCAGAACCTGCTCCTCCGCGACGACGGCGTGCTGAAGGTGGCCGACTTCGGCATCGCCCGCGCCGCCGAGACGACCGCGCTGACGCAGGTCGGCACCGTCCTCGGCACGGCCGCGTACCTCGCGCCGGAGCAGGCGCTCGGCGAGGAGGTGACGCCCGCCGCGGACGTCTACGCGCTCGGCGCCGTGCTCTACGAGCTGCTCGCAGGGCGCCCGCCGTACGAGTTCGACTCGCTCGCCGACCTCGCCGCCAGGCAACGGGAGGAGCCGATCACGCCCGTGAGCGAGCTCGCGCACGGGGTATCGCCGCCGGTCGAGGACGCGGTCATGCGCGCGCTCGCGCGAAACCCGGCGTATCGGCCGACGACCGCGACGGCGTTCGCGGACGAGCTCGGCGCGACCGTTCCGTTTGCGTCGCCGACGACGGTCGCTCCGGCCCGGCGGCGGCCCGACCGGCGCCGCCTCTGGCTTGCGCTCGCGGCGCTTCTCGTCCTCGTGGGGATCGTCGTGGCGGTCGCGGTCGCGACGACCGGCGGCGGCTCGCCTACCCCGCCGCCGCGACGTCCTGTGACGGTGCGGCC
>DASSMZ010000057.1:0-4512 GCA_035688325.1 Gaiellaceae bacterium | reverse complement strand
GCTGCACTTCCCCGAGAACCGCTCGCTGAAGGGCAAGCGCAAGGAGCTGCTCTCGGCGAAGGCGCAGCTGCAGCGGCGCTTCGGCGCCTCGGTGGCCGAGGTCGACCACCACGAGCTCTGGCAGCGCGCGCGGCTGACGGTCGCCTGCGTGGCGCGCGGCCACCGCGAGGCCGAGGAGCTGCTCGACGGCGCCGAGCGCTACCTCGCGAGCCAGGCCTACGTGCTCACGAGCGTCGAGCGAGAGCTCGTAACGTTGGACGAATGAGCGGGCGCATGCGCAGGGTGAACGAGGCCGTCAAGGAGGTCGTCTCCGAGGGTCTCGCCGAGCTGAAGGACCCGCGCATCGGGTTCGTCACCGTGACCGGCGTCGAGACGTCCGCCGACCTGCGGCACGCCCGCGTCTTCGTCAGCGTGCTCGGCTCCGAGGCGAAGCGGCGCAAGACGCTCGCGGGGCTCGAGGCGGCGCACGCAGTCCTACAGGCGCGCGTCGCCCGCGAGCTGCGCCTGAAGCGAACCCCCCAGCTGGCCTTCGAATACGATCCGACCGTCGAGCGCGGGGTCCGCATGACCCAACTCATCGATGAGCTCGCCCCAGACGCAGCAGACGAGTGACCTGCAGGCGGTCGCCGACGCGCTCCGCTCCCACGACCGCTTCCTGCTCGTCACCCACGAGAACCCGGACGGCGACGCGCTCGGGTCGCTGCTCGCGACCAAGCTCGCGCTCGACCAGCTCGGCAAGGACAGCGCGATGTACCTCTACGGCGACGCGCCGCTCCCGCGCGAGTACGGCTTCATGCCGCTGCACGGGATCCTGCGGGAGCCGCCGCCCGACGCGTCGGAGCGCGTGCTCGTGGCGCTCGACTGCGCGAACGAATCGCGCATCGGGCCCGACCCGAGGCTGCTCGACGAGGCGCCGCTCGTGCTCGACATCGACCACCACCACGACAACTCCCGCTTCGGCGACGTCAGCCTCGTCGTCGGCGACGCGTCCTCGACCGGCGAGGTGCTCCGCGACGTCTTCCGCGAGCTCGGGGTCGCGCTGACCCCGGAGATCGCGGAGGCGCTCTACATCGCCGTCGTGACCGACACTGGCCGGTTCCAGTACACGAACACGACGCCGAAGGCGCTGCGGCTCGCGGCCGAGCTGGTCGAGGCCGGTGCGGACGTGCACCGCGTCTTCCAGGGTGTCTACGAGTCGGTCGAGTTCGCGAAGCTGAAGCTGCTCGGGCGGGCGCTCGACCGCGCGCAGGTGATGGAGGGCGGCCGCCTCGTCGTCTCCTACCTGCTGCGCAGCGACTACACCGACCTCAACGTCGCCGAGGCGTACTCCGAGGGGATCATCGACTACCTCCGCGCGGTCGAAGGCGCGGAGATGGCCGCGCTGATCCGCGAGCCGCCGCGCCGCGACGGCCCGCCGCGGCGGGTGAGCCTGCGCGCCTCGAACGACGAGCTCGACGTCTCCGCGATCGCGCGCCGGTCCGGCGGCGGCGGCCACCGCCAGGCGGCCGGCTTCTCGAGCGACCAGTCGGTCGAGGAGATCGCGGACTTCATCCATCGCGAGTTCCGTGCCGCCACGGGCGCTTGAGCCGAGCGGGCTCTTCCTGATCGACAAGCCCGAGGGGCCGTCGTCGTTCGCCGTCGTCGCGGACATCCGCCGCCGCACGGGCGCCCGCACCGGCCACGCGGGCACGCTCGACCCGTTCGCGACGGGGCTGCTGCTCGTCCTCTCCGGCCGCGCCACCAAGCTCGCGCCGCGCTTCGTCGGCCTCGACAAGCGCTACGTCACGGACGTCGCGCTCGCCGCCGTCACCGACACCGGCGATCGCGAGGGGGGAGTGGTGGAGGAGCACGAGCCGCCGGAGGCCGACGAGCTCGAGCGGCTGCTGTCGAGCCTGCGCGGCGAGGTCGAGCTGCCGGTCCCGGCGGCGTCCGCCGTCAAGGTCGGCGGCGAGCGCGCGTACCGGCTGCACCGTCGCGGCGTCGCCGTCGAGATGCCGGTGCGGCGCTCGCGCATCGACGCGCTCGACCTGCTCGGCTACGAGGACGGCGTCGCGCGGCTCGACCTGCGCGTCGGCTCCGGCACCTACGTCCGCGCGATCGCGACCGCGCTCGGGGGGCACTGCGTCTCGCTCCGCCGCACGGAGGTCGGGCCGTTCCGCGTCGAGGAGGCGGACCCCGAGCGGCTGGTCGCGCCGGAGGAGGCGCTGGCGCGCGTGGAGGCGGCGGCCTGAACGTCGTCCGCGAGCCCGCTCGGCTGGAGCAGCGCCCGCGCGCGGTCGCGCTCGGGACGTTCGACGGCGTCCACGTCGGCCACCGTCGCGTGCTCGAGGCGGCGCTCGCGGCCGGCCTGACGCCGACGGCGGTCACGTTCGACCCGCACCCCCGGGTCGCGCTCGGCTACGACGTCGAGCTGCTGTGCTCGCTCGAGCGGCGGCTCGAGCTGATCGCCGAGATCGGGATCGAGGACGCGCTGGTGGTCGACTTCGACCTCGAGGTGGCGAAGCTGTCGCCGGAGGAGTTCGCCGAGCGCTTCCTGCGCCCGATCGGCGCCGAGGTCGTCGTCGCCGGCACGAACTTCCGCTTCGGCCGCGGGCGGGCCGGCGACCTCGAGTCGCTCGCGCAGCTCGGCTTCGACGCGCGCCCGGTGCCGCTCGTCGAGAGCGTGTCCTCGTCGCGCGTCCGCGACCTGCTCCGCAACGGCGAGGTCGAGCGCGCGGCGGGCATGCTCGGGCGGCCGGCGGAGGTCTCGGGCGTTGTCGTTGCCGGCGATGCGCGCGGCGGGACGCTCGGCTTCCCGACCGCGAACATCCGGCCGGAGGCGGGAGTCGTCGTCCCCGGCTTCGGCATCTACGCCGGCGCGGCCGGGTCGGACCGCGCCTCGATCTCGATCGGCACGAACCCGCACTATGGCGGCGAGGAGCGGCGCATCGAGGCGTTCCTGCTCGACTTCGAGGGCGACCTCTACGGACGTGAGCTGACGATCGAGCTCTGGGCGCGGCTGCGGGACGAGCGCGCGTTCGGGAGCGAGGCGGAGCTCGTCGAGCAGATCGCGCGCGACGTCGAGGCGACGCGGCAGGCGCAGCGCCCCGCCTGACGCGCAGGTTCGCCGGCCCGCCCGCATCTGTCGGGTATGGCCCGGGCTGCGAGCAGCACCGAGACCGTTCGCTGCCTCGACTGCGGCACCGAGTACCGCCTCGAGTCGCACGACGGCGAAGCCGGCCCGTGCCCTCACTGCGGCGGCGTGGGGTGGGTCGCGCTCGACGCGTGCGGCCGGCGGCGGCGAAAAAGAACGACGAGCTGAACGCAAGTTTCGACCGTTTCCGGCCTCTGCTGGGCATGGGAACCGCCTCCCACATGCATCGAGGCCTCAAGGTGCTCCAGTCGGTGCGCTGCCTCGGCTGCGGGAGCGTCTACGCGAAGCCGGCCGGCGGAGGCACGGCGGCGATGAACCCGGGCTGCCCCGACTGCGGGTACCTGGGCTGGCTGCCGTTCACCCCGGCGGAAGCGTCGCGGCAGCTCCACTTCGCCGCGGATCGCCGGCTGCACCTGCACGCGTGATGACGCTGACGCCGCCGAAGTAGTGATGCCGATCGGGCCACGACCGGACGACGTACCCGGCCTGCTCGAGCGCGTGCGCGACCTCGTCCTCGAGCCCGGGCTCGAGGTGTACGACCCCGTCCGCGGGGTGGAGTCGCGGGCGCTCGACGGCCGCGGCCGGGTCGAGCCCCTCGTCGAGCGTTCCGGCGAGCACCTGGACGAGCGCGCTCCGTAGCCGCGTCCCGCCGGCCGCGCCGCCGGCGAAGGCGAGCCCGTCGTCGTCCAGCGCGATCGACGGCGTCATCATGCTGCCCATCCGCTCGCCCGGCGCGAGCTCGCCGCGGATCAGGTCGGCCTCGCCGAGCATGCTGTTGAGGTGCAATTCGAGGCCCGGCAGCCACTCGCCCGCACCGAGGCCGAGGCTGCTCGTCAGGACGCACGCGCTGCCCTCCGCGTCGACGACCGTCAGGTTGGTCGTGTGCCCGTCGTGTCCGGGCCGGTCGAGCACGCGGACGAGCGCGAGCGCACGCCGGGCCGGCGTGAGCCCGTGCAGCGGCGGCAGCTCGGCCAGCGCCTCCTCGAGCGGCGCGAGCCCTGCGCGTGTGAGCAGGTGGGTGCCGGCGTACGGCACGACCGCCGGCGGCGACCACTCGGCCTCGTACGCCTCGAGGTCGGTGCGGGTGAGGCGCCCGCCGCGCTCCTCCATCAGGCCCAGCAGCGCCGCGGCGATCGAGCCGTCGTAGACGCTGTCGGGGCCTTCCTCGGCGATGAGCTCGACCGCCCGCACGAGGCCAGGCTGGCGCAGCCGGTCGCCCGCCTGGAGCAGCCGCCCGGCCGGTGCGTAGACAGCGGCACCCTCGTTGAGCGTCATCACCGGCGCGAGCATCGCGAGGCAGGCGGCGTGCGCGGACGGGAACTCGACGCCCTCGCGCGCGAGGCGCAGCGCCGGCTCGGCGAGTCGCTCCCACGGCAGCC
>DASSMZ010000040.1:0-5614 GCA_035688325.1 Gaiellaceae bacterium | reverse complement strand
TGAACGTCGGCCACGCGCACCCGCAGGTCGTGGCGGCGGCGCAGGAGCAGCTGACGCGGTTCGCGCACACCGACTTCACGATCGTCCCCTATGAGGTCTATGTCACGCTCGCCGAGCGGCTCTGCGAGCTCGCGCCGATGCGGAAGCCGGCCAAGGCCGCCTTCTTCAACGCCGGTACCGAGGCGGTCGAGAACGCGGTCAAGTTCGCGCGCTCGTACACCGGCCGTCCTGCCGTGATCGGCTTCGAGGGCGGCTTCCACGGCCGCACGCTGCTCTCGCTGACGCTGACCTCGAAGACGCACCCGTACAAGGCAGGGCTCGGGCCATTCGCGCCCGAGGTCTACCGCGTGCCGTTCCCGAACGAGTACCGCGGGCCGAGCGCCGCCGAGGCGCTGGCGTCGCTCGAGCGCGCGCTCCTCACCACCGTCGCGGCCGAGACGGTCGCCGCGATCGTGCTGGAGCCGGTGCAGGGCGAAGGCGGGTTCGTCGTCGCGCCGCCGGAGTTCGTCGAAGGCGTCCGCCGGATCTGCGACGACAACGGGATCGTGCTCGTGGTCGACGAGGTGCAGACCGGCTTCGGGCGCACCGGCCGCATGTGGGGCATCGAGCACTACGACGTCGAGCCCGACCTGATCACGATCGCGAAGTCGATCGCCGCGGGCCTGCCGCTCTCGGGCGTGCTCGGCAAGGCGGAGATCATGGACGCGCCGGGCGAGTCGGCGATCGGCGGCACCTACGTCGGCAACCCGGTCGCGCAGGCCGCCGCGCTCGCCGTCCTCGACGTGTTCGAGGAGGAGGGCCTGAACGACCGCGCGGCCGCGATCGGCGAGACGATTCGCTCGCGCATGCTCTCCTGGCAGGAGCGCTGGGAGGCGATCGGGGACGTCCGCGGCCTCGGCGCGATGCTCGCGATCGAGCTCGTGCACGACCGTGCGACGAAGGATCCCGCGCCCGAGGTCGCGAGCGGCGTCGTCGAGGCCGCCGCCGAGCGTGGACTGCTGCTGCTGAAGTCGGGCATCTACCAGAACTGCATCCGCGTGCTCGTCCCGCTCGTGATCACGGACGCCGAGCTGGACGAGGCACTCGACGTCTGGGAACAGGCGCTCGAAGCCGCTCTGGCTTAGCTCGCGCGTCCGCGGGCACAATTCGGAGGTTGTGGTCGGCGAGCTGATCGCAGGACGCTACGAGCTCGAGGAGCTCGTCGGCACCGGGGGCATGTCGAGCGTCTACCGGGCGCACGACCGGCTGCTGGAGCGGGACGTGGCGCTGAAGGTGCTGCACGAGCAGTACACCGCCGACGACGACTACGTCGAGCGCTTCCGCCGCGAGGCGCGCTCGGTCGCGCAGCTCTCGCACCCGAACGTCGTCACCGTCATCGACCGCGGCGAGCAGGACGGGCGCCAGTTCATCGTCTTCGAGTACGTCGACGGCGAGAACCTGAAGACGCTCGTCGAGCGCGAGGGGCCGCTGCCCGAGCGTGCGGCGCTCGAGCTCACCCTGCAGGTCGCGCAGGCGCTCGGCTTCGCGCACGAGCATGGGCTCGTCCATCGCGACGTGAAGCCGCAGAACGTGCTCCTGAACGGCGACGGTCAGGCGAAGGTGACGGACTTCGGCATCGCCCGCTCGCTGGACGTGCAAGCTGGCCTGACCCAGACCGGCACGGTGCTCGGCACGAGCGACTACATCGCGCCGGAGCAGGCGCGAGGCGCACAGGCCGACGCGAAGAGCGACATCTACTCGCTCGGCGCCGTGCTCTACGAGCTGCTCACCGGAGACGTGCCGTTCCCCGGCGACAACTTCGTCGCCGTCGCCATGCGCCACATCAACGAGCCGGCGCCCAGCGTGCGCGAGCGCCGCCCGGACGTCTCGCCGCGCGTCGACGCGCTGATCCGCCGCGCGATGGCGAAGGATCCGCGCGACCGCTTCGGCTCGATGGACGAGCTCTGCCGTGAGCTGAGCGCGTGCCTCGAGGCCGGGGGCGGGGTCGCCGGCGCCGAGACGATGGTCGTCGCGCCGCCACGGCGGCCGTCACGGCGCGAGCGTCGCGCCGCCCGGCAGCCGACCGCGCGTCCGAGCGTATGGCCGCTGATCCTGCTGCTCGCGGGGCTGGCCGTGCTCGCCGGCATCCTCGCCGCCGTCTTCGCGTTCACCGGCTCGGGCGACAAGATCAGGAACCTGGTTCAGCACAAGACGACGACGGCGGCGAACGCCGGGCCCGTCAAACTGAACGCGGTTGCGGCGTACGACCCGTACGGCGACCAGAGCGAGCACGACTCCGTCGTCGGCAACGCGACGGACGGCAATCCCGGTACCTACTGGAACACCGAGCACTACAACGGCGGCCTGAACAAGGCGGGCGTCGGCCTCGTGCTCGACGCGGGCGCCTCGAAGCAGCTGACCGAGCTCACGCTGCAGAGCCGCACGCCCGGGTTCACCGCGCTGATCGAGGCGGGCCTGTCCCAGGGCGGGCCGTTCACGGCGGCCTCCACGTCGCAGACCGCAGGCGGCACCACCACCTTCAGGCTGAACGGCAAGAGCGCCCGCTACTACGTCGTCTGGATCACTGACCTCGGCCCGAACTCGTCGGCCGAGATCGACGAGGTGACTGCGAAGGGCAGCTAGAAGCGGAGGCGCGCGCGGCGCTCGTGGCGGTCGAGCGCGAGCTGCACGAGGCGGTCGACGAGCTCGGGGTACGGCAGGCCGGAGGCTTCGAACAGCTTCGCGTAGACGCTCGTCGCGGTGAAGCCCGGGATCGTGTTCAGCTCGTTCACGAGCACCTCGCCGTCCGGCCTGACGAAGAAGTCGACACGCGCCATCCCCTCGCACTCGCCGGCGACGAACGCCCGGACGGCGAGCTCGCGCACGCGTTCGATCGTCTCCTCGGCGAGGCGCGGCGGGATCACCAGGTCCATGCCGCCCTCGTCGTACTTGGCCGAGTAGTCGTACCAGTCCTCGCCGCCGAAGCCGTGCGAGACGATCTCTCCGGGCAGCGACGCCTCGGGCCGCTCGTTGCCGAGCACGCCGCACTCGACCTCGATGCCGTCGACGAACTCCTCGACGAGCACCTTATCGTCGTGCCGGAAGGCGAGCTCGACCGCGCCAGCGAGCTCCTCCTCGTCGTGCGCCTTCGAGATGCCGACCGACGAGCCGAGGCGCGCCGGCTTGACGAAGACAGGAAAGCCGAACGGGTTCTGAGGCGTTCCCCCCTCGCGGAGCGTGATGTTTCGCGTGACCGGGATCCCGCGGTCGCGCATCACCGCCTTGAAGACGTCCTTGTCCATCGCGAGCGCCGAGCCGAGGACGCCCGCTCCGACGTACGGCACGCCGGCGAGCTCGAGCAGCCCCTGGACGGTGCCGTCCTCGCCGAACGGTCCGTGCAGGACCGGGAAGACGACGTCGACCTCGCCGAGCGTCGCCGGCACCTTGGACGTCGGCACCGGGAGCGTCTCGGCCGTGCTGCGCACGCCATCTTCACCCGTCCCGAGCTCCCAGCGCCCGTCGCGGCCGATCGCGACGCTGACGGTGTCGTAGCGCTCGGGATCGAGCGCCTCCAGCACCGAGCGCGCCGACGCGAGCGAGACGTCGTGCTCGGACGAGCGTCCGCCGAGCAGCACGGCGACGCGCACGCGGCGGCTCACGGCGTCGCGGGCGGTGGCGGCGGGGACTGCGGCGCCAGCCGGCCGACGGTGATCGTCACCGTCGCGCCCTGCTTCGCCTTGGTGTTGCCGGTCGGGCTCTGGCTGAGCACGATGCCGACGAGGCCCGGGTCGTTCACGTCCTGCTGCTGCACCTGCACGGTGAACCCGGCCGACTGCAGGGTCGACTTCGCCGACGCCTGGTCCTGGCTCGTCACGTCGGGCACCGTCGACATCTTCGGGCCCTTCGAGACGCTGAGCGTGATCGTCGAGCCGCTGGGCGCGCGGCTGCTGGGGCTCTGCGAGACCACCGTGTCCTTGGGCTGGTTGCTGTCGACGTCGGTGCGCTTGACGCCGAACCCCTGCTGCTGCAGCGCCGCGGACGCCTGGTCGTAGGGGATCCCGACGACGTTCGGGATGTCGACCTCGGCCGGTCCCGAGGAGTAGTTGATTCGCACCGAGCTGCCCTTCTCGACCACCTTGCCCGCGGCCGGGTCCTGGCCGGTGACGGTGTCGACGGGCTTGCTCGACGGCACCGCGTACGCCTTCGGGTTGAGGCCGGCGTTGGCGAGCGTGCTGATCGCGGCGTCGCGGTTCTGGCCGATCACGCTCGGCACGGCCACCGTCGGCGGCCCCTTCGACACGACCAGCTGGACCGTCTGGTTCTTCTGCACTTTCGTGCCCGGGTCGGGGCTCTGGCTGATCACCTGGCCCTTCGGGGCGTCGGTGCTGGGCTGGCGTGACACGCTCGGCACGAGCCCGGCGTCCCTGATCTTCTTGACGGCGAGCTCCTCCTGGATGCCCGCGACGGCCGGCACGGCGACCGGCGTGTTCTTGTCCAGCTGATCCTGGATCTTCATGTACGCGAACCAGGCCGCAGCGGCCGCCGCGATCAGCAGCAGGATCGAGAGCACCCACGGCCACACCGGCCGGCGCCGGCGCGGCGGGCCCTCGTACCCGTAGTAGCCGGCGGGCGGCGTGCGGCCCGGCGGCGCGGTGACCGGCGGCGTGACCGTCGGCCGCGTCATCACCGAGGTCGGCGCCGCGGCCATCACCCCGGCGCCCGCGAGGACGGCCGTCGCGGCGGTCTCCGTCGCGGGGTCGACCGGCAGCCCGTCGAGCACCCGCTTCAGGTCGGCGTCCATCTCCTCGGCGCTGCGGTAGCGCTCGTGCGGATCCTTGGCCAGCGCGCGCAGCACGACGGAGTCGAGGTCGCGCGGCACCTCCGGCCGCAGCTGCGACGGCGGCACCGGCACCTCCGACAGGTGCTTCATCGCGATCTCGAGCGGCGTGTCGCCGGTGAACGGGACCTGCCCGGTCAGCATCTCGTAGAGCACGACGCCGACCGCGTAGAGGTCGGACGTCTGGTCGACCGGAGCGCCGCGGGCCTGCTCGGGCGAGAGGTACTGCGCCGTACCGATGATCGAGCCGACCTCGGTCATCTGGCTCGCGCCGGAGCGCGCGATGCCGAAGTCCGTCACCTTCAGCCGGCCCTCGCCGCCCACGAGCACGTTGTGGGGCTTGATGTCGCGGTGGACGATCCCGTGCTTGTGCGCGAAGCCGACGGCCGCCAGGATCTGCCGCGCGTAGTCGATCGCGGTCTTGATCGGCGCGGGCCCCCGGCCGACGATCAGCTCCTTGAGGGAGCGGCCGTCGAGGTACTCCATCGCGATGTAGTAGGTGCCCTCGGCCTCCCCGCGGTCGTAGATCGAGACGATGTTCGGATGGCTCAGTCCCGCGGCGTTCTTGGCCTCCCGCCGGAAGCGCTCGACGAACGAGTCGTCGGCCGCGTGGCGGTCGTTCAGGATCTTGATCGCGACGCGACGCCCGAGCTCCTGGTCCTCGGCGAGGTAGACGTCCGCCATGCCGCCCGCGCCGAGCTTGCGCTCGATGCGGTAGCGACCGTCGAAGACGGAGCCGATCAGGGTGTCCGAGACGGCCATGTCCTCACCAGAGGTTAGGTGTTCGACTTCCCGTTC
>DASSMZ010000035.1:0-2572 GCA_035688325.1 Gaiellaceae bacterium | reverse complement strand
CCGGCGCCAGAGGATCAGCCCGAGCAGGAGTGCGAGCGCGACGGCGATGCCGAGGACGATCCAGCCCCATGGCGTACTGCTCGAGGACGACGCGCTCGGCGTCGTCTCCACGGGCGCCGGCACCGTCTGTGTCGTCGTCACGGCGGGAGTGGTCGTGGTCACCGTCTGGGTCGCGACCGTTCGCGTGCGGGTCGCGTCGCTCAGGGAGCCGACCGCGCCGCTGCCGCCGCCCCCGCAGGCGCCGAGTGCGAGCCCGCAGACGGCGACCAGCAGGAGGGCCGCCCATGCCCGAGCCTGCTTGAGCATCGGTCCCACCGCGCGAGGCTCGCAACCGCCCCGAGCCGGCGCACCACCCCTATCGGGTGATTACGCCAGGCGGTCGGCCGAGGCCGTCGCCCGTCGCAGCCTTGCGGCGAGCTCGTCCGTCAGCTGCCCGCGGCGCAGGCGCCAGCGCCAGTTGCCGTCGGTGCGGCCCGGCGTGTTCAGCCGCGCGTCGCTCTCGAGCGAGAGGACGTCCTGCGCCGGCAGGATCGCGAGCCGTGCGCGCGACGAGAGCGCGGTGCCGATCAGCGACCACGCCGGGTCGGACGGGTCGAGCCCGCTCGCGCGGCGCGTGCGCGCGGGCAACGACCGCCACCAGCCGACGGCGGTGTCGTGGTCGTGCGTGCCGGTGTAGACGACCGCGTTCTCGGGATGGTTCTCGAGACGGTGCGGGCTCGAGCGGCTGCCGTCGAAGCCGAACTGCATCACGACCATCCCGGGCAGGCCGAGCCGGTCGCGGAGCGCGTAGACGGCCGGCGTGATGTTGCCGAGGTCCTCCGCGACGAGCGCCAGCTCGCCGAGCTCGCGTTCCGCCGCCTCGAACAGCTCGAACCCCGGCCCCCGCAGCCAGCGGCCGTTCGTCGCGGTCTTCGCGCGCGCCGGCACGGCCCAGTACGAGACGAAGCCGCGGAAGTGGTCGAGCCGCGTCAGGTCGAAGAGCTCGGACGTGCGGCGGAGGCGCTCGATCCACCAGCGGTAGCCCTCGGCGCGGGCGACGTCCCAGCGGTAGACGGGGTTCCCCCAGAGCTGCCCGGTCCGGCTGAACGAGTCCGGAGGCGCCCCCGCGACGACGCGCGTCTCGAACAGCTCGGGATGGGCGGCGAGGTCGGCGCCTTCGTCCGAGACGTAGATCGGCAGGTCGCCGAAGATGCGCACACCCTTGCCGGCGGCGTACCGGCGCAGCGCCGACCACTCGCGCTCGAAGCGCACCTGGCCCGCGATCGCTCCGCGCCCTGCGAACGCGGTCCACTCGCCGGCCCAGTACGGGTGGCGCGCGAGGAAGTCCTCGAGTTCGTCGGCGGAGACCGGCGCGCGCGGCTCTGCCAGCAAGCCGGTCCACGTCGCGAAGGCGGAGCGGGCGCGGTAGGGCGAGCCGTGCTCGTCCGGCGGGCCGAGCGGCAGCACCTGCCACCACGACTGCCCGGCGGCGGCCAGCCAGTCCACGAAGCGGTACGCCTCGTCGCCGAGCCGGCCTCCCGGAAGCGAGGTCGGATGCAGCAGCACGCCGCTGGATCGGCCGTGGAGCACGGGGCGCTGTTTACGGTTCTGTCGCACTCGAAACGGACACGAAGCGAAGCATGGCCCCCCGCATCCAGATCCAGGACATCGAGCCGCTCGTCGACTGCGGCCGCTTCGCCGTGAAAGCGTGCGTCGGCGACGAGGTTCGCGTCGAGGCGACGATCTTCCGCGACGGCCACGAGGTGCTGCGCGCCGCGCAGCGGGTGAAGCCGCCGGGCGCGACGCGCTGGCGCGCCCAGCCGCTGGAGGAGCTCGGCAACGACCGCTTCGCCGCCACGTTCGCGCCGGACGCCGCCGGGCGCTGGTGCTACCGGGTCGAGGCGTGGGTCGACCCGGTCGCGTCGTTCCAGTGGGAGCTGCGCCGCAAGGTCGAGGGCGGCCAGCGCGACCTCTCCTCCGAGCTGGCCGAGGGCGCGCTGCTGCTCGGGCGCGACGAGCTGACGGTCGACGAGGCGCTCGCGGCGCAGCCGAAGGAGAAGCGCGAGCGAACCCAGTCCCAGGCGCTGTACCTGGAGGTCGACCGCGAGCTCGCCCGCTTCGGCGCCTGGTACGAGCTCTTCCCGCGCTCGTGGGGCGGCTTCGCCGGCGTCGAGCGGCTGCTCCCGCGCTTCGCCGAGCTCGGCTTCGACGTCCTCTACCTGCCGCCGGTGCACCCGATCGGCACGACCAACCGCAAGGGCCGCAACAACGCGCTCGCCGCGGGGCGCGACGACCCGGGCAGCCCGTGGGCGATCGGCGGCGCCGAGGGCGGCCACACGGCGATCCATCCCGGGCTCGGGACCGGGGCCGACTTCGAGCGGCTCGTCTCGCGCGCGCGTGAACAGGGGATTGAGATCGCGATCGACTACGCGATCCAGACCTCGCCCGACCATCCGTGGCTGAAGGACCACCCCGAGTGGTTCCACCGCCGGCCGGACGGGACGCTCAAGTACGCCGAGAACCCGCCGAAGCGCTACCAGGACATCTACAACGTCAACTTCGACACCGAGGATCGCGAGGGCCTCTGGAACGC
>DASSMZ010000033.1:0-5963 GCA_035688325.1 Gaiellaceae bacterium | reverse complement strand
GTCCGGCGTCGAGGTCTCGAACCAGACCAGGTCGGCGTACGGCGCGGCCGCGAGCCCACGCGCGATCGCCGGCTCCAGGCCGTCGCGCACGCGGAAGAAGCCCTCCGGCGTCCGCTCGCCCGTCAGGAACGGCTCGTCCGCGGGGTCGGCGTCGGTCGTGATCAGCTTCGCGCTCAGCGCGTCGGTGCGCGCGACGAGCACGGTCGGCACGCCGCAGACGTCGGCCGCCAGCCGGGCTGCGACGAGCATCCGGACGAAGTGGCTCGTCGGCACGAGCACCTTGCCGCCGAGATGCCCGCACTTCTTCTCCGAAGAGAGCTGGTCCTCGAAGTGCACGCCGGCGGCGCCCGCCTCGATCATCCCCTTCATCACCTCGAAGGCGTTGAGCGGCCCGCCGAAGCCGGCCTCGGCGTCGGCCACGATCGGCGCGAGCCAGTAGGTCTCCGTGTCGCCCTCGGCCGAGTGAATCTGGTCGGCGCGCAGCAGGGCATTGTTGAGCCGCCGCACGAGCGCGGACCCGCTGTTCGACGGGTAGAGGCTCTGGTCGGGATACGTCTGCCCCGCGAGGTTCGCGTCGGCGGCGACCTGCCAGCCGCTCAGGTAGATCGCCTTCAGCCCGGCCTTCACCATCTGGACGGCCTGGCCGCCCGTCAGCGCGCCCAGCGCGGGCACGTAGTCCTCGCGCTGCAGGAGCTCCCACAGCCGCTCGGCCCCGAGGCGCGCGAGCGTGTGCTCGACGTGCACCGTGCCTCGCAACCGCTCGACGTCCTCCACGGTGTACGGCCGCTCGATTCCGTCCCAGCGTTCCATCTCAGCCCCTCTCCAGGTAGTCGTACGCAGGCAGCGTCAGGAACTCGGCGAGCCGGTCGCCCAGCGCCACCCGCTCGAACAGCTCCCGCGCCTCGTCCACGCGGCCCTCGCCGCCCGGCTCGGCGCGCATGCGCTCGACCTCCTCGCCGATCACGCGCTCGACCGCGGCGCGCTCGAAACGGCCGTGGCGGACCCACTGCCAGACCTGCGAACGCGCGATCTCGGCCGTGGCCGCGTCCTCCATCAGGTTGAAGATCGCGACCGCGCCGGTGCCGCCGAGCCAGGCGGTCAGATAGCGCAACGCGACGGCGACGTCGTTCCGCAGGCCGTCCTCGGTCGGGTCTCCGGGCGTCGCGGCCACGTCGAGCAGCTGCTCCGCCGACACCGCGACGTCCTCGCGCAGGCGGTCGAGCTGGTTCTCGCGCTCGAACTCCGCCAGCGCGACCGGCACGAGGTCCGGGTGCGCGACCCACGTGCCGTCGAAGCCGTCGCCGGCCTCGCGCTGCTTGTCCTCGCGCACCTTCGCGAGCGCACGCTCGTTCAGCTCGGCGTCGCGGCGGCTCGGGATGAACGCGGCCATGCCGCCCATCGCGTGGGCGCCGCGCCGGTGGCACGTCTGGACGAGCAGCTCCGTGTACGCCCGCATGAACGGCGCGGTCATCGTCACCGCGTTCCGGTCCGGGAGCACGAACTCCGGCCGGTCGCGGAAGGTCTTGATCACGCTGAACATGTAGTCCCAGCGGCCGGCGTTCAGCCCTGCCGCGTGCTCGCGGAGCTCGAAGAGGATCTCGTCCATCTCGAACGCCGCGAGCACGTGCTCGATCAGGACGGTGGCCCGGATCGAGCCGCGCTCGAGCCCGAGCTCGTCCTCGGCCTGCGTGAAGACGTCGTTCCAGAGCCGCGCCTCGCGGTGGCTCTCGAGCTTCGGCAGGTAGAGCCACGGCCCCGCGCCGCGGTCGAGCAGCCGACGCGCATTGCGGAAGACGTAGAGCCCGAAGTCGAACAGGCTCGCGGAGACCGGCTCGCCGTCGACGAGCAGATGCCGCTCGGGCAGGTGCCAGCCTCGCGGCCTGACGAGCAGCGTCGCGACCTCGTCGTTCAGCCGGTAGGTCTTGTCCGGCGTCTCGAGCGTGATCGTCCGCTCGATCGCCTCGGTCAGGTTCGCCTGGCCCTCGACCATGTTCGCGAACGTCGGCGCGTTCGCGTCCTCGAAGTCGGCCATGAACATGCGCGCGCCGGAGTTCAGCGCGTTGATCACCATCTTGCGATCGGTCGGGCCGGTGATCTCGACGCGCCGGTCGCGCAGGCCCGGCGGGACGGGCTCGATCGTCCAGCTCCCCTCGCGCACGTCCCGCGTCGCCGGCAGGAAGTCGGGCAGCTCGCCCGCCGCGATCCGCTCACGCCGGGCGGCGCGCGCCTCGAGCAGCTCGAGCCGGCGCGGCCCGAAGCGCCCCTGAAGGCCCGTGACGAACGCGACGGCCTCCGGCGTCAGCACCTCGTCGGCCCGCGGCGCGGAGCCGCGCAGCTCGAGTGAGAGGGCGCTCGTCACTCGTTGCCGTGATCCCGCTCGCAGAAGTCCGGGCAGGTGCACTGAGCGGTCTCCGCCGCGGTGACGACGTAGCTCGAGCGCGGGGTCGACGCGCCACCGCGAACGACGCGGACGTGGCTCACGCCGTTGCCGCCCGCGGCCGCGTCCTTCGGGCTGTGCCGGATCTTCGAGAGCAAGCGGTTCATAGGGCGCATCCTTTCCGTTCTGGGATCCGAAGTCGAGCGCAACTCTACCATTTCCGGGCAAACGACCAGTAAATCGGTCAATTTGGGATCCAAAATACTGGTCGTCGGTCGTGGCATAGTTGTCCGGTGCTCGCCCCGGAACTGGCCGCCGTCCTGCTCGCCTTCGGATTCGCGGGGCTCCTCGCGCTCCCGGGGCTCTGCAAGGCGGTGCGGCGCACCGAGCGCGTCTGCACCAGGTGCGGGCGGCGGCTGATTCTCGGCGAGCGCACGTGCGACTGCGACTGAGCTTCGACCGGCCGAGCCGACGCGACCTGGTCGTCTTCGGCGGCTACTGCGTCGCCTCGGCGATCTACATCGCGATCGGCGTCTCGGTGTTCGACTTCCTGCTCTCGTTCTGGGTCGCAGCCGCCTACCTGCTGGTCGCCGCGTGGCTGATCCCGACGCTGGCGCGGCGGGTCGGATGAGCTGGGCGGCGCACGACCTCGAGCCCTACGCGATCCAGAAGCACACGAAGCTGAAGCTCGCCTTCGTGCCGCTGCTGATCGGCTCCTACGCGCCGGACATGATGACCAAGTGGTTCGTCTACGGGATCCACCTCGGGCCGTGGGAGCTGAAGGCGAGCAACCCCGCCCAGTTCCACCGCGGCTGGCCCGGCTTCGGCTTCACCCACTCGCTGATCTACGGCCTCGCGATCGCGCTGATCTTCTGGAAGGTGTTCGACAGCAAGCTCTGGGCGGTCAGCTTCCTCGTCGGCCAGGCCGCGCACGCGATCACCGACACGGGCGACACGGTCGGGACGATGCTGCTCTTCCCGTGGACGTACCACTTCCACTTCGGCGCATGGGCCTACGCCGGGCAGACGGGTCGCGCCACCGACGCGGCCGCCTACTTCAGCGGTCTCGGCTCGATGTGGGATCTCCTCTTCGTCGTCTACGGGCTCTGGAGCTGGCGCGTGCTCACGAGCGCGTACTTCGACAACTTCATCTACCGCGCCGACGCCTTCTGGCCGTGGCTCAACCGCTGGGTTCCGCGCGCGGCGCTGATCGTCCTCTACCGGGCGGCGTTCTTCTACGGCACCTCACGCTGGATCGCGTGGACGATCTGGGCCCACGTGATCCACCACTACCCGTACGACCTCAGCTGGGGCGGGCCGCACTGGGTGCACGCAGCGCACCCCTAACGCTGCTCGAAGACGACGACCGCCGTCTCCCGTGGACGTCTGGCCGCGTAGCCGTCGAGGTTCCTGTCGAGCTCCCGCCAGCGCTGCCACAGCCGTTCGCGCTCGCTACCGACCGCGGCCCGGCCCAGCACCTCTCGCCGTTCCCCGCCCGCGAGCTGTACGACCGCCTGCGGATCCGCCTGCAGGTTGAGCCACCAGGCCGGCTCGGCGGCGCCCCAGCCGTTCATCGCCATCGTGACCAGGCTGGGCCCGTCTTCGTAGTACCCGACGATCACGCTCCGCGGCTCGCCGCTCCGCCGGCCGGTCGTCGTGAGCCGCATGGCGCCCCACTTGCCCGGGCGCGGAGGCCACAGCCCTCTGCGGCCGTCACTCGCTCGCACGATTCGCCGGTGCACGTGCCAGAACGTCGTGATGAACCAGCGGGGCGGCAGCCACGCCTTCCCGTCCGTCACGCCTACCTCCTCACCAGACGAACGGGATCAGCCGGTGCCTCGTGCGCAGCCTGTAGGCGCCGTAGTCGGCGTAGTGCCGCTCGAGCCAGAGCTCCTCTCGCCGCGACTTGAGATCGGCGAAGACCGCCAGGAGCAACGTCAGCGCAAGCCCGACGACCGTTGCGAAGATCGCCGACCAGCCGAGCGCGATCAGGATCCCGCCGCCGTACATCGGGTGACGAGCAAGCCGATAGACACCGCCCGTTTGCAGCTCACCTGTGCTGCGGGGCGCCGGGAACGGCGTCAGCGCCGAGCCGAGGCCGATCGCGCCGGCGACGAGCAGGGCGGCGCCGGCCGCGACGAGCACCGCGCCGACCGCGTAGAAGACCGGCGCGAGGGAGCGCGGCCAACCGAGGCCGACCACTGCAGAGAGGAAGACGCCGGCGATCAGCACCACCTGGATCGTCACCCAACCGCCGCCGCGAATGCCGAGCGCCGGCAGGTCCGCGTCGCGGTTCCGTGGGGGGTGGCCGGGCACGCTGCTCATCCGTGTCTGCCATCACGATCCGGCTTCCCGGGCCGGGCGGCATCGGTGAGTCCACTGATCCGCCGGCGCAGGGGCCGGTCGTCAGAGCAGCAGGCCCAGCTCGAGCGCGTCCCACAGCTCGCCGCTCGCGCGGCGGTAGTGCTTGACGCGCAGGCCCTCCTCGACGAAGCCGAACT
Organism: Gaiellaceae bacterium; assembly: GCA_035688325.1. GTDB lineage: Bacteria > Actinomycetota > Thermoleophilia > Gaiellales > Gaiellaceae > AC-32. The sequence continues at coordinate 1,085 of DASSMZ010000033.1, read as the reverse complement.
TGCGGTAGAGCCCGATCGCAGCAGCGTTGTGCGGGAAGACGCTCAGGCTCAGCTTGTGCAGGCCCTGCTCGCGTGCCCAGACGATCGCCGCCTCCAGCAGCGCCGAGCCGACGCCGCGCCCGCGCCACTCGCGCGCGACCGCCATCCCGAGCTCGCCGACACCGAACCGGCCCGCGTCGACGTGCAGCGAGCCGACGAGCTCGTCGCCGGCGGCGGCGACGAACGTCCCCTCCAGGTGCCAACGCGCGGCCCAGACGTCGAGGTCGATCGGCGGCTCGGTCGCGATCCCGTCGCGCTCCTCGGCCACCGCGGCGAACAGCACCGCGAGCGGATAGCGGTCGTCGTCGCCCGCCGGGCGGATCTCGAACGGGGCGCTCGGCACGCCCCTATCGTCTCAGGAGACGGACGCCTTCGACCGCGCGTCGATCTCGACGAAGTCGCGCTCGCCCGCCCCGACGTAGAGCTGCCGCGGCCGCGCGATCTTCTGCTCCGGATCCTGCACGCCCTCGAGCCACTGCGCGAGCCAGCCGGCCGTCCGCGGGATCGCGAACATGACCGGGAAGATCGCGACCGGGAGCCCGAGCGCCTGGTAGATGATCCCCGAGTAGAAGTCGACGTTCGGGTAGAGCTTGCGGCTGACGAAGTACTCGTCCTCGAGCGCGATCTTCTCGAGCTCGAGCGCGATGTCGAGCAGCGGGTTGCGGCCCGTGACCTCGAAGACGTCGTCGGCGACCTGCTTGATGATCTTCGCCCGCGGGTCGTAGTTCTTGTAGACGCGGTGGCCGAAGCCCATCAGCCGTCCGTGGCCGGCCTTGACCTCCTCGACGAAGCCGGGGATCCGGTCGACCGAGCCGATCTCGGCGAGCATCTTCAGCACGGCCTCGTTGGCGCCGCCGTGCAGCGGCCCGTACAGCGCCGCGGCCGCGCCGGCCATCGCGCTGTACGGATCGACCTTGCTCGAGCCGATCGAGCGCATCGCGTTGGCCGAGCAGTTCTGCTCGTGGTCTGCGTGCAGGATGAACAGCACCTCGAGCGCGTGCTCCAGCGCCGGCTCGGCGTGGTAGCGCGGCTCAGCCATCCGGAAC
>DASSMZ010000028.1:0-3962 GCA_035688325.1 Gaiellaceae bacterium | reverse complement strand
TGGAGGTCACCGGCGGCTAGTCTGGACCGGGTGGACGAGAAGATCCGGCTCGGTGGCATGGCGCTCGTGAACGGCGTGCTCGTGCACGGCCCGCACTCGTGGGCGTGCGCGATCCGCGGCGCCGACGGCGAGCTGAAAGTCGCCTCCCGCAACAAGACGTTCCGTGCGGCGGAGGTGCAGAACCCCATCCTGCGCGGCCCGGCCCGGATCGCGGAGGTGTTCGCGCTCCTCCCGCAGGTGCGGCGGGGGCTGCCGGAGGCGAAGCTGCCGTTCCAGCGGCCGCAGGTGCTCGCGGCGATGCTCGGCACGGCGGTCGTCGTTCGCAGCATCAAGGAGTCCGACCGGCTGACGCCGTTCGCGCGCGAGCTGGCCGGCGGGATGCTCTCGCTCGCGCCGGCCGCGCTCGCGCTGCGCGGCTCCGACCTCGCCGCCTACCACGGCGCCGAGCACATCTCGATCGGCAGCTACGAGCACGGCGAGCGCCGGGCGCGGGAGCACGAGCGTTGCGGCTCGCATCTGCTCGGCCCGCTGGTGGCGAGCACGGCGGTCGGGATGACGCTCGCGCAGAAGGCGCCTGCGCACCTGCGCGGCCCGGCGCGGCTCACGGCGCAGGTCGGCGCGCTCGCCGTCTCGACGGAGCTGTTCGGCTGGATGACGCGCAACCCCGAGAACCCGCTCTCACGCGCAATGGCGTGGCCGGGACACGAGCTGCAGCACCGGCTCGCGACGGCCGAGCCGAGCGAGGAGCAGCTGGAGGTCGCCGAAGCCGCCCTCGCCGCCTGCCTCGAGCTCGAGCATGCAGCAGCAGCGCGTCACGGCTAAGCGGCTCCCGCCCGAGGTCTTCGAGCTCCCGGTCGAGAAGATGCGGGAGGGCTACTACACCGACGCGTACTTCAACCACACGCGCCAGGTGCTGCTCGACGACGGTCGCCAGCCGCGCGTGCTGATGCAGGTCTTCCAGAAGAAGCAGTCGTACCTCGGCGGCGTCGACGAGGCGATCGCCGTGCTCAAGCTCTGCGCCGACGACTGGGACGACCTCACCGTCCACGCGCTCTACGACGGCGACGCGATCGAGCCCTACGAGCCGGTGCTGACGATCGAGGGCGGCTACACGGCCTTTGCCCACCTGGAGACCGTCTACCTCGGGGTGCTCGGGCGCCGGACGCTGATCACGACGAACGTCGTCCGCGTGCTCGAGGCCGCGAACCGCAAGCCGATCATCTTCATGCCGGCGCGGCACGACCACCACCGCGTGCAGACCGGCGACGGGTACGCCGCGTACGTCGCGGGGCAGATCGTCGGCGCCGAGATCGGCGTCACCTCGGAGGCGCAGGCGTCGTGGTGGGGCGGCCGCGGGATCGGCACCGTGCCCCACGCGCTGATCGCCTCGTACGGCGGCAACACGGTGCTCGCGGCGACGAAGTTCGTCGAGCACGCCGATCCAGACATCAACGTGACCGTGCTCGTGGACTTCGAGAACGACTCGGTCGGGACGGCGCTCGCCGTCGCGCGCGCGCTCGGCCCGCGGCTCTGGGGCGTCCGGCTCGACACGTCGGAGAAGCTCGTCGACCGTGCCCTCTGGGACGAGATGGGCGACTTCGACCCGCGCGGGGTGAACGAGCGGCTCGTCCACAAGGTGCGCGACGCTCTCGACGCCGACGGTTTCGAGCACGTGAAGATCGTCGCCTCCGGCGGCTTCACCGCCGAGCGCATCCGCGCCTTCGAGGAGCGCGGCGTGCCGGTCGACTCCTACGGCGTCGGCTCCGCACTGATCCGCGGCGAGAACGACTTCACGGCCGACATCGTGATGACCGACGGCCGCGCGTCGGCCAAGGTCGGCCGCCGCTACCGCGAGAACCCGCGGCTCGAGCTCGTCGAATAGGGCCGCGCCGAAGACTCCTACGACCGCGTCAGGGGCACGCCGAGCCCCGGCCAGGACGCGACCGGATCCGTCGAGCGCACGACGTGCATGCCCGCCTCGGCGAAGCGCGCGAAGGCCGCGTCCGCCTGCTCGGTGTAGTCGGCCGCTCCGGGAACGACCACCGGCGAGGTGCAGTCCTCCAGCAGGTACGTCTTGGCTGCGAGCTCGCGCTCTCCGAGCACGGGCGAGCGCAGCAGGTCGTCGATCGTCCACGCGACGCAGTGGCTCTTCGCCTGTCCGGCGATCACGACGGCGTCGAAGCCGAGGAGCGTCTCGACGAGTGCCTCGTCGTGGCGGCCGAGGCGGTCGCCGTCAGGTCCCTCCGTGACCTCGGGTCCGAGCACCGAGTAGTGCTCGGTCAGCGGCGAGTCGCCTTTCACTCGGACGAGCGGCTGGGACTGCCGCGCGATGGAATGGAAGAAGATCGCCTCCTCGACCGCCGGCACGAGGGCGTGGCCGATCCCGCCGAGCATTGCGTGGTAGGGCCAGATCGTCAGCTCGTACTTGCCGCTGGCCTCGAGCGCTCGGGTGTAGTGGAGCAGGTGCCGTTCGGCGTACTCGAGGTCGAGCCCGAGCGCCTCGGGAACGGCCGGGTCGACGCGCCAGCGTCCCTGCTCGACGTCCTCGGCCGACACGAGCGTGTAGGGGTCCGGGTGCCGGCCTTCCTCGTCGACGAGCCAGATCGCGTGGAAGATCTGCATCGCGTGGTGCGTGTCCAGCGTCGGCACGATCTGCGAGATGGCGTCGAGGTTCCGGTAGACGAACTCGCAGAGCCGGCGGTTGTCGTCCACGGCGCCCGTGCCCGACCGCCCCCGGACGAAGAGCTCGAAGCCCGGGATGCAGAAGGTGTTCTGGACGTCGACCGCGACCAGGCAGATACGGAACACGTCGCGCGCGGCCGGCCGCAGCTCGTGGTCGCGGGCCCACTCCTCCGCTTCCTGCGCCCGCTCCTCGTACTCGACGCGCCAGACCTGGCCGACGGCGTCGGGGTCGAAATGGCGTGGGATCGGCAGCACGCGGCCAGTCTAGGCGGTTGACTCGGCGCCGAAACGGCGCGATAACGAGAGGCAGGGCATGGGCGATTGGCTGGTCTTCTTCCGTGACGGGATCGCGGCGTGGTTGCCGCTCTTCTTCGCGGTCCTGCTCGTCCTGATGGTCTACATCCTCTGGCGCACGCTCCAGGTGATGCCGCGCGTCACGGCGGCGAAGACGATCACGACCGACTCGAACGTCACCTGGGCCGACGTCGCCGGCCTCGACGAGGCCAAGGAGGAGCTCCACGAGGTGATCGACTTCCTGCGCGACCCGGTGCGGTTCGGCCGGCTCGGCGCGCGTGTCCCGAAGGGGATCCTGCTCTACGGCCCGCCCGGCACCGGCAAGACGCTGCTCGCGAAGGCGATCGCGAGCGAGGCCGGCGCCCGCTTCTACGCGCAGAGCGCCTCGGCGTTCGTCGAGATGTTCGCCGGCCTCGGCGCGGCGCGCATTCGGAAGCTGTTCGAGGAGGCGCGCAAGAACGCGCCCGCGATCGTGTTCATCGACGAGCTCGACGCCGTCGGCGCGCAGCGCACCGGGCACGGCTTCTCGCGGGAGCAGGACCAGACGCTCAACCAGCTGCTCGTCGAGCTCGACGGCTTCGAGGCGCGCGCTCAGGTGATCGTGATGGGCGCCTCGAACCGTCTCCAGGACCTCGACACAGCGCTGCTGCGCCCGGGCCGGTTCGACCGGCAGGTGCTGGTGGCGGCACCCGACCTCGCCGGCCGCGAACAGATCCTCAAGGTGCACACGCGCGGGAAGCCGCTCTCGCGAGACGTCGACCTGCGCTCGATCGCCCGTCAGACCGCCGGCCTCACCGGCGCGGAGCTCGAGAACATCGCGAACGAGGCGGCGATCTTCGCGGGTCGGCTGGGCCATGACTACATCACGGGCACGGACTTCGAGGACGCCATGGAGCGCGTCGTCGCCGGCCTGCAGCAGCGACGTGTCGTCACCGACAAGGAGCGGCGGATCCTCGCCTACCACGAGGCCGGCCACGCGGTCATGT
>DASSMZ010000013.1:0-5685 GCA_035688325.1 Gaiellaceae bacterium | reverse complement strand
GACCTCCTGCGTCAGGTCCTCGGCCAGCGCCCGGTCTCCGCCGACGAGACGGAGCACGTAGTTGAAGACAGGCGTCTCGTAGGCGCGCAGGATGAGCGAGAACGCTCGCTCGTCACCCCGCTGCGCCTTCCGCAGGACGCCAAGGTCGGGCTGGGCCAGTGACAAGGTGCGCGGAGTATAGACGCGAAGGCGGCCGTCCGCAGCACCCCTAAGTTGGCTAATTGCAGAGGTTTTGGCCGCTCATCTGTAAAGGTTTCCTTAGGCCCAGGTAAGCAAGGATGGTGGGCGCCAGATCGCTCAGCTCGCCGTCGCGGACGCTCGCACCGGCGTCGGTGACCACGAGCGGTACGCGATTCGTGGTGTGGGCGGTATGCGGGCTCGTGCCGTCCTCCTCGAACATCTGCTCGGCGTTGCCGTGGTCCGCGGTGACGAGCGCGACGCCCCCGAGCCGCTCGACCGTCTCGGCGACGCGACCGAGGCAGGCGTCGGTCGCCTCGACCGCCTGCACGACCGCCGGGACCACGCCCGTGTGGCCGACCATGTCGGGGTTCGCGAAGTTGACGACCGCGAACGCGTAGTCGCCGACGGCGAGCTCGGCGCAGAAGCGCTGAGCGACCTCGTCCGCCGACATCTCCGGCTTCTTGTCGTAGGTGCCGACCTCGCGCGGGCTCGGGACGAGCAGGCGCGTCTCCCCCGGCCACTCCTCCTCGCGGCCGCCGTTGAAGAAGTAGGTCACGTGCGCGTACTTCTCCGTCTCCGCCGCGTGCAGCTGGCGCAGGCCGTGCTCCGAGAGCACCTCGGCCAGCGTCGCGTCGACGTCCTGCTCGCCGAAGGCGACCGGCGTGTCGAGCTCGTCGCTGTAGCGCGTCATCGTGGTGACGTCGTAGCCGTCGTCGAGCAGCGCCTTCGTCAGCTGCCGCCCGCGGTCGGGCCGGAAGTTGAAGAAGATCGCCGCGTCGCCCGGCACGAGCCTGGGACGCCCGCCGAGCACGACGGGCTCGACGAACTCGTCGGTGACGCCGCGCGCGTAGCTCGCGCGCACCGCCTCGACCGGGTCGTCGGCCTGCTCTCCCTCGCCGGCCGTGATCGCCCGGAACGCGCGGTCGGTGCGCTCCCAGCGCTGGTCGCGGTCCATCGCGTAGTAGCGGCCGACGACGGTCGCGATCCGGTCGGCCGGGAGCTCGGCGAGGTCGTGCTCGGCGGCGTGCGGCGAGACGTCGCGGCCGTCGGTGAACGCATGGATCCACGTCCGCTCCGGCGCGAACCGCAGCAGCGCCCGGAGGTGGTCGATGTGCGAGTGCACCCCGCCGTGGGAGACGAGGCCGAGCAGGTGGACGTTGCCGCCCTGCGCGAACGCCGCCTTCAGCGCCGGGTTCTCGAAGAAGGAGCCGTCCTCGATCGAGCGGTTGATCCGCTGCAGGTCCTGGTCGAGCACGCGTCCCGAGCCGATCGTCAGGTGGCCGACCTCCGAGTTCCCCATCTGGCCCGGCGGGAGGCCGACCGCCTCGCCGGAGGCCTTCAGCGTCGCGTGCGGGTACTCGGTCCAGAGCCGGTCGAACACCGGCGTCTCGGCCAGCTCGACGGCGTTCCCCGGCCCCGGCGGCGCGCAGCCCCAGCCGTCGAGGATGACGAGGACTACTGGTTGGCGGCTGCCCGGCAAATCGCCGTGAAGGATCCCACGTCGAGCGACGCGCCGCCCACGAGGGCGCCGTCCACGCCGTCCTGGGAGAGCAGCTCTCCGGCGTTCTCGGGCTTGACCGAGCCACCGTAGAGCACCGGCACGTCGAGCAGGCTCTTGACGAAGGCGTGCGCCTCACGCGCCTGGTCGGGCGTCGCCGTCCGCCCCGTGCCGATCGCCCAGACCGGCTCGTACGCGACCACGAGCCGCTCGTGCCGGCCCACGGCGTCGCGGACCGACTCGACCTGCAGGCGCAGCACCAGCTCCATCTGGCCCGACTCGCGCTCCTCGAGCGACTCGCCGACGCACGCGATCACGCGCAGCCCGGCCTCGAGCGCCGCAGCGGCGCGGCGCGCGACGGTCTCGTCGGTCTCGCCGAAGTACTGGCGGCGCTCGGAATGGCCGACGATCGCGCCTTCGACGCCGAGCTCGAGCAGCATCGGCGCCGACACCTCGCCCGTGTACGCGCCCTCGTCCGCCCAGTGGACGTTCTGCGCGAATACCGTCTGGCCGCTCTCGACGGCGGCGTGCAGCGAGACGAACGGCGGGCAGAGCACGGCCTCGACGTCAGCGGGCGCCGAGAAGGCCTCGCAGAACTCGCGGGTCTCGCGCGGCCCCTTGAACATCTTCCAGTTCGCGGCGAGAAGCGGCACAGGCGGGCATGTTAGACCGCCCCCGGGCAGACGAAGGGAGCGGCGCGGGGCCGCTCCCTTCGAAGAACGCCGTGGCGACTGCTAGCCGGACGGACAGCCGTTCGTCATGTCGCCGCTGTTGAAGTTCTCGTAGCGGTTGATCGTCGTGAACCCGGCGGCCGGGAACACGGTCGAGAGGAGCGCGCCGAACTGCTGCGAGCTCCCGCCGTAGTGGTTCACCGTCCCGGGGATGAAGTTCCCTCCCTCCTGCCAGCTGCAGCTGCCGCCGAGCGTGTTGGTCGAGAAGAAGGGGTAGAAGCTCGCCCCCGGCGGCGGGTTGACGCAGCCGACGCCGGTCGTCCGGTTGCACGAGCTCTCGATCGCCGGGAGGTCGGCTTCGAAGGCGATCGTCGGGTAGTCGTGGCCGCCGACGGTCGTCGGGCTCGTGAAGTAGACGGACTCCGGGTGGAGCTTCGCGTCCACCTTCGCGTTTGGATCCGAGCCCGGCCAGTCGTTCTGGTAGGCGGGCCCGTCGAAGTCGACGTCGCTCTGGAAGCACCCGTTGACGTGCACCGTCCACGCGTCCCTGCCGGGCACGCAGGCCGTGTCGTCGGCGTCGAGGCCGCCCGGATCGGAGGCTCCGGCTACGGCGCAGTTGAAGTTCGCGTCCAGCTGCGGGCAGAGCTCGAAGTGCCCGATCTCGTCCGAGTAGGCGACGTTGTAGGTGTGGGCCGACCAGGTGTTCCCGCGCGGGTTCGCCGTGCTGTATTCCGGGTGGAACGCGTACGGCGCGGACGTGCACGTGCTCGCGCCCGGCGTGAACAGGATGTGCCCGAAGCCGTTCGCCACCGACGCGGTCATCGAGCCGGTCTGGTTCGTGGTCAGGTCGGCGAGGTCGGCGCGGAAGCCGGCGGGCGTGTCGTGCAGATGGATCCTGATCAGGTCGCCCGGCTTCATCATCAGGTCGCGGCTGAAGTCCGGGTTGACCGCCGCGAAGTTCGGGCTGTCGAACGTCCCCGTGAAGAGCGGGTCGGCGGGGGCCTGTGAGACGCCGCTCTTCGTGATGTAGGCCCAGTTGATCGGCTCCTGTCCGCCGAGGATGTAGTTGTCGCAGGCGGGCGTGTTCAGCTGGCCGGTGTTCTGGTCGAGCGTCCGGCTGTCGATCGTCATCGCCGCGCAGTAGCGGTTCGCGGCGCAGCCGAAGCCCTCGAACTGCGGGACGTAGCCCGGGCCGTAGAACTGGAGCTCCATGTAGGCGTTCCCCGGGTGCTTGCCGATGTAGTCCGGCAGCGCGGGGTTCGTCCCGACGAGGTTGTTCGCATCCGAGTCCGGCGTGCACGTCTTCGTGAACTCCGGCGCGGACTCGCTGTCGCAGAGCGTGAGCCCGAACCAGAACGTCGGACGGAGCTCGAAGTTCCAGGTGCCGCCCGAGCCGTCCTGCTGCGGCTTGGTCGGCGGGTCGTTCGGGAGCCGCACCGTGTAGGTCATGTCGTTGCCCGAGCCGGCCTCGCCCGACTTGAACAGCAGCGAGGGCTCGTCGTGCCCGACGTACTCGCCGTTCCAGTTGTCGTAGACGTCGGCGCAGAGCGAGTGGACGCTCTGGCAGACCGGGTCGTCGATGCCTCCCAGGCTGGCGGTGGGGTCGAACGACACGGGCGTCGCCGATCTCGCCGCCCCGGGGGTCAGGACGAGCGCAGCTCCGACCAGCGCCAGCAGGATCGCCGCACGGAGAAACGAGCGCGGGAGCCCGCTCCTGCTACCCAGGCGGGGGTTCCTCATTGCGCCTCCTCTCGATTCGCGAGGGAGCGATCAGCGCCTCGACGCCACCACCCGCCTGCCGACGGGACCCAGTCCGGAGAGGCGCGGCTCGGCGCACCGCTGCTGAAGGCACCCTCGCCGGGCTCGGCCCGGTGCCTCCTCCTCATGGCGTGGAGAGTCTCGTGCGGCGCTGCCGCCGGTGTCAACCGGGAGCCGTCAGGCCTCCGGGATCACCGCCACGCCCGGCAGCTCCTTGCCCTCGAGCAGCTCGAGCGCTGCGCCGCCGCCGGTTGACGCCCACGAGACGCGCTCGCGCAGGCCGAGCTCGTTCAGCGCCCGGATCGAGTCCGCGCCGCCGACGACCGAGAACGCGTCGGCTGCGGCCACCGCCTCGGCGACGGCCTTCGTCCCCTCGGCGAACGGCGGCCACTCGAACACGCCCATCGGGCCGTTCCAGAAGATCGTCTTCGCTGCGCCGACCGCGGCGGCGAAGCGCTCGCGCGTCTCGGGGCCGATGTCGAGCCCGAGCCAGCCGTCGGGCAGCCGGTCGTAGGGCACGACCTTCGTCTCCGCGTCCGCCTCGAAGGCGCTCCCGGCGACGACGTCCGACGGCAGCTCGACGGGGAACGGCAGCGGCGAGCCCTCGCGCAGCTCCTCGGCCATCTTCCCGCCGACGAGCACCGTGTCCGCCCTGCCGCCGAGGTTGCGCAGCACGCCGAGCTTGTCGTCGACCTTCGCGCCGCCGGAGACGAGCACGAACGGGTGCTCGACCTCGCCGAGCAGCGCGCCGAGGTGCTCGAGCTCCTGCTCGAGGAGCAGGCCGGCGTAGGCCGGCAGCAGCTCGGCGACGCCGACGGTCGAGGCGTGCGCGCGGTGGACCGAGCCGAACGCGTCCTCGACGAAGACGTTGTTGGCGTCGGCCAGCGTGCGCGCGAAGCCGGGGTCGTTCGTGGTCTCGCCGGGATCGAAGCGCGTGTTCTCAAGCACCTCGACGCGCTCGTCCAACAGCAGCCCGTGCAGCCGCTCGCGGACGGGCTCGATCGAGAACGCCGGGTCCGGCCCCTTCGGGCGGCCGAGGTGCGAGCAGACCTGCACGCCCGCCGCGCCGTGGTCGAGCAGGTACCTGAGCGTCGGCAGCGACGCCTGGATGCGCGTGTCGTCGGCGATGCGACCGTTGTCGAGCGGCACGTTCAGGTCCGCGCGCACGAGCACGCGCTTGCCGCCGACGTCGGCCTGACGAAGCGAACGCGGTCTACGCACCGACTGCAGCGGGCAGCGTCGCGCCGACCTTGGCCACGAGGTCGACCAGCCGGCACGAGTAGCCCCACTCGTTGTCGTACCAGCCGAACACCTTGACCAGCGTCCCGCCCGCCATCGTCAGCTGGCTGTCGAAGATCGACGAGTAGGACGAGTGCTGGATGTCGGTCGAGACGAGCGGCTCGGCGGTGTAGCGGAGGATGCCCTCGAAGGGGCCGTTGTCCGCCTTCGAGCGGAACAGCTCGTTCACCTCGTCCTTGCTCGTCTCGCGGCCGACGCGGACGACGAGGTCGACGATCGAGCCGGTCGGCACCGGCGCGCGCATCGACATCCCGTCGACCTTGCCCTGCAAGTCCGGCA
>DASSMZ010000272.1:0-2360 GCA_035688325.1 Gaiellaceae bacterium | reverse complement strand
GTAGTGCCCAGTTCGCGGCGAGCGCCGCTTCGGCGAGCAGCACGAGCTGCGGGTCGTCGGCGCTCACGAGCGCCGCTCGCGCCTCGGCGGCGTGCTCGTGATCGCGCTCGCCGTGGACGGCGAAGTACTCGACCCCGGGCGAGTCGTCCGAGAAGCCGTAGTGCTCGAGCAGTCCGCGGAGCTTCGTCTCCGAGATCGCCGGCTGGCCGGCCTCGATCGCGTATAGGATCGCGGCGGCGCCGAGCTCGTCGCTCGCGCCGGCCCAGGCCTCCGCGCAGCAGCGGGTCTGCGGCAGCGGCTCTCGCTGCTCGCTGCCGAGCGCACCCGCGAACTCGTCCCAGAGCGCGATGTGGGCGGCTTCCTCGTCGGCGTGCAGCCGCGCCGTCCGCGCCGCGCGCGCCAGCGCCACGACCGCGTGCCGGTACTCGCCCGCGTAGCGCGCGAGCTCCTCGCGCGTCAGCTCGCCGGCTTCCCAGCGCGTGTAGAACGGATGCTCGAGCACGTTCCAGCGCTCGCGCGCCGCGTCGATCCCTGCCACCACGTCCATGTGGGCTCCTCCCGTCGCCACGACCCCGCAGGCCGATCCTACTCAGGCACTCTGACGCCGTGGCGGTCGTGCGGCTGCGGGGTGTCGTCAAGACCCACGGCGAGGGCCGGGCCGCGCTGCGCGTGCTCGACGGGCTCGACCTCGACCTCGAGGCGGGCGAGCTGGTCGCCGTCACCGGTCGCTCGGGCTCCGGCAAGTCGACGCTGCTGAACGTCGTCGGCGCGCTCGACCGCGTCGACAGCGGCGTCGTCGAGGTCGGCGGCGTGCGGATCGACGCGGCGCCGGAGCGGGTGCTGGCGCCGCTGCGGCGCGACCGGATCGGCTTCGTCTTCCAGGCCTTCCACCTGCTGCCGGAGCTGACGGGCCTCGAGAACGTGCTCCTGCCGGCGCGGCTCGACGGGCGCGGGCCCGGGCTCGACCGCGGCCGCGAGCTCGTCCGCCGCCTCGGCCTCGGCGAGGCGGCGGAGCGCCTGCCGACCGTGCTCTCGGGCGGCGAGCAACAGCGGCTCGCGATCGCCCGCGCGCTCGTCAACGACCCCGAACTCGTCCTGGCCGACGAGCCGACGGGCAACCTCGACGCCGACTCCGGCGAGGTCGTGCTTGACCTGCTGCGCGCGATCGCGGACGAGGGCCGGGCGGTGCTGCTCGTCACGCACGAGCGCGAGGCGACGCGGCGGGCCGATCAGGTGCTGCGGCTCGAGGACGGGCGGCTGCGGTGAATGCGATCCTCGCGTACGCCCTCGCCCGACTGCGCGTGAGGCGTGGCCGCGTGCTGCTCGCGGCCGGCGGGATCGCGGCCGCGGCGGCGATGCTCGGCGCGTCGGTGACCGTCGCCTACGGCCTCGCGACCGGCTTCGACCGGACGGCCGCGCGGGCGCAGCTGCCGGACATCCTCGCGACCTTCGACCCGCAGAGCCGCGAGTCGGTGGCGCGGGTCGTCTCGAGCCTCGCGAACGTGAAGGCGGCCTCCTACCGGCTGCAGGCCGACTACGTCTCCGTCTCCTCGGGCAACCGCTTCGACGGCGACGCGACCGTGATCGGCCTGCCGCCGGACGGGACGCGCGGGTACGCGATCGTCGGCGGACGCGCGCTCGAGCACCCGGACGAAGCCTTGGTCGAGCAGGGCCTCGCCCGCTCCTGGCACCTCGGCCCCGGAGCGCGGCTCCAGGTGAGCGGCGAGCGGGTGCGCGTGGTCGGCGTGGCCGTCGCCCCCGACAACGTCGCGTACCCGCTGGCGCGTCGCCCGCGGATCTGGCTGAGCTACCGGGACGCGGCGGCCGCCACGGGGACGCCGCTCGGCGTCGTCGACTCGGCCGTCGTCTGGCTCGCCGACCCGAAGCTCGCCGGCGTGACGCTCGACCAGGCGCGCTCGGCGGCCTTCGGCGTGCGGCGGCTCCGGTTCACGACGCGGGCCGGGATCCACGTGCTGATCGGCCAGGCGGCGGGCGTCGTGATCGCCCTGCTCGTGGCGTTCTCGCTGATCGCCCTCGTCGTCGCGGGAACGATGCTGGCGGCGTCGGCGAACGCCGAGGTGCAGCGGCGGCTCGAGGGGCTCGGGCTGCTGCGGGCGATCGGCGCGTCGCCGCGCGCGGTCGTGGCGGCGGCGGTGGTCGAGGCGGTCGCGGTCGCGCTGCCGGCGGGCGCGCTGGGCGTGCTCGTCGGGTGGGCGCTCGTCGCTTCGCCGCTCGACCGGCTGCTCGGGAGCCTGAGCCAGCTCGGGCCGGGAGCCTCGGTCGCGCCGCTGCTGCTCGGCGTGCTCGTCGGCCTGGTCGCGCTCGTCGCGCTCGCCTCGGCGTGGCCGGCCTGGCGCGCG
>DASSMZ010000265.1:0-3466 GCA_035688325.1 Gaiellaceae bacterium | reverse complement strand
GGGGACGGCCGGGTGCGGGGCGTGCGCACCGGCGACCGGGGCCGTGGCAGGGGCGGGGAGGAGCTCGGCAACTTCGAGCCCGGCTCGAACGTCCACGCCCGTGTGACGGTGCTCGCGGAGGGGACGCAGGGCCACCTCACCGGGGTCGCGCTCGACCGCTTCGGCCTGCAGGGCGAGAGCCCGCAGGTGTGGGCGCTCGGCGTCAAGGAGGTCTGGAAGGTCGCGAAGCCGCTCGACCGCGTGATCCACACGATGGGCTGGCCGCTGCGTCCCGGTCGCAAGTACCGCGAGTTCGGCGGCTCCTTCGTCTACCCGATGGGCGACGACATGCTTACGGTGGGCATGGTCGTCGGGCTCGACTACCGCGACGTCGAGCTCTCCGTCCACGACCTGCTGCAGGAGCTGAAGACGCACCCGCTGGTGCACGAGCTGCTCGAGGGCGGCGAGCGTGAGGCGTGGGGTGCGAAGACGATTCCGGAGGGCGGGTTCCTCTCGCTGCCGAAGCGGCTGCACGCGCCGGGCCTGCTGATCTGCGGCGACGGCGCGGGTCTCGTGAACGTGCCTGCGCTGAAGGGGATCCACTACGCGGTCGAGTCGGGGCGGCTGGCGGCCGAGGCGGCATTCGCGGCGCTGCAGCCGGGCGAGTCTCCGGGTCGGCGCGGCGCGCTCGCAGGCTACGACGAGGCGCTGAAGGACAGCTTCGTCTGGCGCGACCTGCGGCAGGTGCGGAACATGCGGCCGGCGTTCGGCCGCGGCTTCTGGCTCGGCGGCGCGCTCGCCGGCGCGGCGACCGTCTCGCGTGGCACGTTTCCGCCCGGCGACGCGGCGCTCGAGCTCGACGCCGACCAGTCGCTCGTGCGCACCGACCGGGCGGCGACGTATCCGGCGGCGGACGGGAAGCTCACCTTCGACAAGCTCTCGTCGGTGTTCCTCTCCGGGAACGCGACGCGCGACGACGCGCCGAACCACATCCGCGTGCAGCAGCGGGTGGCGCCTGAGCTGGCCGAGCTGTGGTCGCGCATGTGCCCGGCGGCGGTCTACGAGGTCGGTGACGACGCCGGCGACGGCGACGTGCACGTCGAGGTGACGCCGTCGAACTGCGTCCAGTGCGGCGCGATCACCGCCAAGGGCGGTCGCCTCACCCCGCCGGAGGGCGGCGCGGGGCCCGACTACAAGCTCACCTAGCCACCGGCGTCACAGTTCCGTCACGCTGTCTGACACTGCCGCGCGCGCACGAAAGCCCTGCTCTCGGGGCGACATGTGGATCGTTCGTGACAGTCTTGTTCCCGTGTCTGACACCGTGATCGGGCTCGCGGACGTCGAGGCCGCGCGCGAGCGAATCGCCGGGCGACTGCTCCGTACGCCGACGCTCGGCTCGGCCACGCTCGGCGAGCGCGCGGGCGGCGTCGAGGTCCACCTCAAGGCCGAGCTGTTCCAGAAGACCGGCGCGTTCAAGCCGCGCGGCGTGCTGAACAAGCTCGCGCAGCTGACGGACGAGGAGAAGCAGCGCGGCGTGATCTCGATCTCCGCCGGCAACCACGCGCAGGCGCTCGCCTACGCGGCCGCGCGCGAGGGGATCGACGCGCTCGTTGTGATGTGGCAGACGGCGAGCCCGCTCAAGGTCGAGGCCGCCCGCGGCTACGGCGCCACGATCGACACCGACGCGCCCGACATCCCGAGCGCGTTCGAGCGCCTCGACGAGCTGATCGGGCAAACGGGTCGTACGCTCGTGCATCCGTACGACGATCCGGCCGTGATGGCGGGCCAGGGAACGGTCGGGCTCGAGCTCCTGGAGGACGTGCCCGACCCCGACGTCGTGCTCGTCCCCGTCGGCGGCGGCGGGCTCGTCTCCGGCATCGCCACCGCCGTCAAGGGGCGCAGCCCGAAGACGCGCGTCGTGGCCGTCGAGCCCGAGCGCTCGCGCGCGCTGCACGAGAGCATGAAGGCGGGCGAGCCGGTCACGGTCGAGGCCGAGTCGATGGCGGACGGGCTCAACGGGCCGTACGCCGGCGCGAACTGCGTGCGGCAATGCCTCGCGCTCGACGTCGAGTCGGTGCTCGTCACCGAGGACGAGATCGCCGATGCGTTCAGGTTCCTGTACACGCGCGCGAAGCTCGCGCCGGAGCCTGCCGGCGCCGCCACGACCGCGGCGCTGCTGGCCCGGAAGGCGGCCGTGGAACCGGGGCAGCGCGTCGTCGCGGTCGTCTCGGGCGGCAACGTGGCGACCGAAACCGCCGCTGCTATCCTGGCCGGGCGATGAAGGCCGAGATCCATCCCGAGTACGTCCTCGCCACCGTTCGCTGCGCCTGCGGCAACGAGTTCCAGACGCGCTCGACCAAGTCCGAGCTGCACGTCGAGGTGTGTTCGAACTGCCACCCGTTCTACACGGGCAAGCAGAAGCTGATGGACAGCGGCGGCCGCGTCGAGCGCTTCCAGCGCCGGCTCGAGAAGGCCGGGCGCAAGGCCTGACGCAGCGATGAGCGCGCCCATCGGCGGGCAAGCCGTCCTCGAGGGCGTGATGATGCGCGGCCCCTCGAACTGGGCGGTCGCGGTCCGGAGGCCGAACGGCCAGATCGCCGAGGTCTGCCGGCCGATCGAGTCCGTGATGAAGCGGCACTGGTTCTTCCGGCTGCCGGTCGTCCGCGGCGTCATCGCGCTCGGCGAGTCGCTGGCGATCGGCTTCCGCGCGCTCTCGATCTCGGCGAACTACGCCGCGGCCGACGACAACGAGGAGGCGGAGCAGGAGCTCTCTCGGGGCGCGCTCGTGTTCGCGTTCCTGATCGCGATCGGCTTCGCGATCTCCGTCTTCAAGGTGGGGCCGGCGCTGCTCGCCGACCTGCTGCCGATCACGAACGGGTTCTGGTTCGTCCTCGTCGAGGGCCTGATCCGCGTCACCGTGTTCGTGCTCTACCTGTTCCTGATCTCGCTGCTCCCCGATCTGCGCCGCGTCTTCCAGTACCACGCGGCCGAGCACAAGGCGATCAACGCCTACGAGGCCGGCGAGGAGCTCGAGCCGGAGCGCGTCCAGCGTTTCAGCCTCATCCACCCGCGCTGCGGCACCGCCTTCCTGCTCTGGGTGATGGTGATCGCGATCTTCGTCTTCGCGTTCTTCGGCCGGCCCGCGTGGTACTGGCTGATCGTGACGCGGATCCTGCTGCTGCCCGTGATCGCGGGGCTCGCCTACGAGCTGATCCGCTTCGCCGGCAAGCACACGGACAGCCGCGTCGTGATGAAGCTGCTCGCGCCGGGCCTCTGGCTGCAGCGGCTGACGACGCGCGAGCCGACGCTCGACCAGCTCGAGGTCTCGATCCGAGCGCTGCGCGAGGTGCTCGCGCTGGAGCAGGGCGACACCGTCGGCGCCCAGCGCGTCGAGGTCATGGCCTAGCGGTCTTGGCCGCGTAGGCGAAACAGAGGAGGCCCACCAGCGGGATCGCGATCGCGGCGCCCGCGAACACGCTCCGCGCGG
>DASSMZ010000252.1:0-2007 GCA_035688325.1 Gaiellaceae bacterium | reverse complement strand
TCGCGCGTCGACAAGCCGGAGCGGCCGGACTACGTCGTCTTCGACCTCGACCCGCCGGAGTCGCGCAACGGCTTCGCGCAGGCGATCCGCGTCGCCCACCTCGTGCGCGAGGCGCTGGAGCGGCTCGAGCTGCGCTCCTACGTCAAGACGAGCGGCGCCGACGGCATCCACGTGCTGCTGCCGATCGCGCGCCGGTCGAGCTACCAGGACACCTACGAGCTGGCCGAGCGCGTGTCGCGCGGGCTCGAGGCGGAGAACCCCGGCCTCGTCACGACGGAATGGCTGAAGAAGAAGCGGCGCGGCGTTCTCGTCGACCACCGCCAGAACGGGCACGGCAAGACGATCGCGTCCGTCTACTCGGTGCGGCCGAAGCCGGGCGCGCCGGTCTCGACGCCGCTGCGCTGGGAGGAGCTCGGCGAGAAGGTGCGCCCGCGCGACTTCGGCCGGCGCGAGGCGCTCCGGCGGGTGGAGCAGCACGGCGACCTGTTCGAGCCGGTGCTGAAAGGCGGCCAGGCCCTCGGCCCGGCCTTACGGCAGCTGCGGCGTGCCGGCTAGGCCCGCGGGCGGATCCCGTGGACGGGCCTGCCGGCGGCTTCCCACGCGTAGTACGACGCGCTCGGCCCGAACGCCGCCTCGTACGGGACGATCCTCGGCGAGCGCCCGACCTTCTGCGCCTGGTGGGCGATGTCGAGCAGGTTCGGATCGTCCCTGGCCTCCCAGACCAGGATCAGGTGCGCGGCGGTCATGAACTCGGCGACGAAGTCGCAGCCCGGCGCGGGGCACGGGAACGGATCCGTGCGCACGCAGTACCAGCCCTCGTGCTCGCCGGCGCCGGCGTCCTGCCAGAGCTCCTCCTCGGTCTCGAGGCGCGGCTCGTCGACGACGACCTGCCCTTCTGCCGGGACGTCCATCTCGCGGCTGTGTAGCACAGCGTCGCGTGGCTAGCGGCGCACGCGCACTCGTCGTCGGGTCGGGCCCCAACGGCCTGGCGGCGGCGATCGCGCTCCTGCAGGGCGGGGTCGAGGTCGAGGTGCACGAGGCGGCGGGCTGGATCGGCGGCGGCGTCCACTCCGAGGAGCTGACGCTGCCCGGCTTCGTGCACGACGTCTGCTCGACCGTTCAGCCGCTCGCCGCGGGCTCGCCGTTCTTCCGCACGCTCGACCTCGGCGTCGAGTGGGTGCACCCGGAGGCGCCGGCAGCGCATCCGCTCGACGACGGCACGGCCGTGCTGCTCGAGCGCGGGATCGGCGCGACCGCCGCCGGCCTCGGCCGCGACGGCGAGGCCTACCGGCGGCTGGTCGAGCCGCTCGTCGCCGGCTGGGACGAGCTTGCGCCCGTCCTCCTGGGACGGATGCCGCCGTCGCCGCGGCGGACGCTGCGAGTGGCCGACGCGGTCGGCGCCGCCGCGCTCGCGAAGGCAATCCGCGCGTCGCTCTCGGACACCCGCTCGCTCGTCGAGGCGACCTTCGAGACCGAGCGGGCGCGGGCGTGGTTCGCCGGCCACTGCGCGCACTCGATGCTGCCGCTCGAGCGGCGCCCGAGCGCCGGCTTCGGGCTCGCCCTGGCCGTCCTCGGCCACGCGGTCGGCTGGCCCGTCGTGCGGGGCGGCGCGCAGGCGCTGTCGGACGCGCTGGCCGCACGGATCCGCGAGCTCGGCGGCTCGATCACGACCGGCTCCCGCGTCGACGAGCTGCCCGTCGACGGGCGGCTCGTGCTCGCCGACGTCGCGCCGCGCGAGCTCGCGCGCCTCGCCTTGGGGCGCTTCCCCGACCGCTACGAGCGGCGGCTGCTGCGCTACCGACACGGACCCGGCGCGTTCAAGGTCGACTGGGCGCTCGACGGGCCGATCCCGTGGCGCGCCGAGGAGTGCCGCCGCGCCGGCACGGTCCACCTCGGCGGCACGCTCGACGAGCTCTCGCAGTCGGAGTGGGGCGCGTGGAGCGGCCGCGTGGTCGAGCGGCCGTTCGTGCTGCTCGCCCAGCAGACGCTCTTCGACGAGACGCGCGC
>DASSMZ010000250.1:0-3735 GCA_035688325.1 Gaiellaceae bacterium | reverse complement strand
CTCCTCGTGCGCGCCGAAGTACTGGCAGAGGCGCAGCACCGTCAGGTAGATCAGGTAGCCCCACTCGATCGTCGGCGCCGTCTCCAGCACCGTCTTCCCGTTCGAGAGCGTGTGGCGGTAGTACTCGGGCATCGGCGGTAGTGCCACCTCGGTGAGCTCGCGTCCGTCGAGCGAGAGGCGCAGGCCGTCGTCGTTGCGCGAGACGCGGTACGGCGAGTCGGGGTTGACGCGCACCGAGACGATCGTCCGGCGCAGCTCCCACGGTCCGCCTTCGAGCGCGATCTCCTCCGGCGGGCGCTGCTGCGCGGCCGCGCCGAGCTCGGTCAGCGGCTTCTGGTCGAACGAGAAGATGAAGTACGACTTCGGCTTGACCGTCCCGTCGAGGTTCTCGGTCAGCGCCGCGTCGTCGAAGGCGATGCCCGTGCGGAGGAGGTCCTCCTTCAGCACCGCCTCGCGGGGGATCTCCGGGTAGCGCGCCGCCAGGTCCTCGACCAGGGCGGTGCGTGTGCCCACGGTTGCGCTCACGCCTGGAACCTACCGCCGCGCGCAGCCTTACGGAGCCTTTACGAAAAGTTGATCGTAGCCCGGTGGACTTCTGGGGAAGCCGTAGCTACGGTGGCGAACGGGTCGTGCTCCGCAGAGTCCTCATCGGAGCCCTGCTGGCAGGCGTCGCCGCCGCGTTCACCGGGCAGGCGCGCGCCGCCTCGCAGGTGCTGATGCCGAACGTGAGCTACCAGCGCACGGTGCAGTTCACTGCGCACGGGCCGGTGGCGATGAACGTGATCATCGCGCCGCGCCCGGGCGGGCTGTACCAGCTGAAGCCGCTGCTCTCGAACGGCACGATCCTCGGCACGGAGCGCGTCACCGCGATGCAGAAGGACGTCTCGGGGCAGGCGACGGTCGCGGGCGTCAACGGCGACCTGTTCAACTTCAACGACGGCCACCCGAGCGGGATGCTCATGCAGGGGAAGGTGCTCGAGAGCCCGCCGTACCGCGCCCGCTCGAGCGTCGGCATCACGGCCGACGGGAAGCTCCAGGTCGCGCGCGTCTCGTTCTTCGGCTACTGGCAGGGCCTCGGGCAGCGCCGGCCCCTCACGGGGCTCAACCAGCCGCCGCGCGCCGACGGCACCTCGCTCTTCACGCCCGCCTACGGGCCGGCGACGCCGAAGATCCCGGGCGTCTGGGAGGCCGTGCTGCAGCCGTTCCCGCCGGCGATCCCGGGCACCGACCTGACCGGCGTCGTCACCGCGACCCACTCCGGCGGCGGCCTGCCGATCCCGACGGGCGGCGCCGTCCTGCTCGCCCGTGGCTCGCAGGTCGCGAAGCTGCAGGCCGAGGCGACGATCGGCACGTCGGTCGTCTCGCGCCTGATCCTCTCGCCGGACTGGCTCGCGTCGGGCGTGACCGACGCGCTCGGCGGCGGCCCCGTGATCGTCCGCAACGGCAAGGCGGTCTGGACGGCCGGCGAGGACTTCCTGCCGACGCAGCTCGGGCCGCGAAACCCGCGGACTGCGGTCGGACAGCGGCGCGACGGGAAGATCGTCCTGCTCGCGGTCGACGGTCGCCGGCGCGGCTACAGCGTCGGCGTGACCAACTGGGAGCTCGCGCAGGCGATGGTGCGGCTCGGCTGCGTCACCGCCTCCGCGCTCGACGCCGGCGGCTCGACGACGATGGCCTTCGACGGCAAGCTGCTCAACCGCCCCTCGGACCCCGGCGGTGAGCGTTCGGTCGCGGAGTCGCTGGCGATCATGTACACGGGCGTCTACGCCCCGCCGCCGGCGCTGACGGTGGTCTCGCCGAACGGCGACGGCGTCGACGAGCAGCAGCAGCTCTCGTACAAGGTCGTGCGCCCCTCGACCGTGACCGCGAGCCTCGTCGGCCCGGGCGGCGCGACCGCGTTCACCGAGACCCTCGCGCGCCAGCCCGGCGTCTACAGCTACACGTGGCCCTCGACGACGAAGACGAAGAAGCGCTACGGCGCCCGCCGGATCAAGGGCCGCTGGTACCGCACCGTCGACAGCAGCCCGCTCGGGCGCTGGCGCTGGGTCGTCTCGGCGACAGACGACCAGGCGCAGGCCTCGTCGGTCGAGCGCTCCTTCTGGCTGAACGACACGCTCGGCTTCATGCAGGTCGCGCCGCGCTCGGTGCGCGTGACGAAGAGGACGCGGACGGCCGTCGTCGCGCGCTTCAAGCTCGCCTTCCCGGCGCGGGTGACGCCGTCGATCTGGACGCCCGGCGGGGTGCTGATCCGCCGCCTGCCCGGCCGCAACCTCGCCGCCGGCACGCGCGCCATCGCCTGGAACGGCCGCTTCCAGAACGGCCGTCTCGTCTATCGCGGCCGCTACGTCTTCAAGGTGTTCGCGCAGAACGCGTACGGCCCGGTCGACCTCGACCAGGCGTTCGTCGTCCGCCGCTAGCGGTCGCTCAACTTAGACTCGGCGCGTGCTGCTCGCGTCGATCACCGGCTCGATCACCTCGTTCGTCGGCAACCACGGCGTCGAGGCGGTGTTCGTGCTGATGGCGATCGACGCCGTCTTCCCGGCGGCGAGCGAGCTCGTGATGGTCTACGCGGGCGCGGTCGCCTCCGGCGCGTTCGCGTCGCAGCACGTGGTGCTCTTCGGCAACACGATCGAGTCGAACGGCTGGGCCTACGTCACGATGGCGCTCGCAGGCACGCTCGGCTACCTCGTCGGCTCGATCGTCGGCTGGGGGATCGGGCGCTTCGGCGGCAGGCCGTTCGTCGAGCGCCACGGCCGGCTCCTGCACCTCGGCGCAGGCCGGCTCGAGCGGGCCGAGCGGTGGTTCGACCGCCACGACCGCTGGGCCGTCCTCCTCGGCCGGATCACGCCGATCGTGCGCTCGTTCGTCTCGATTCCGGCCGGCGTCTTCGAGATGCGCTTCCGGCCGTACCTGCTCTGGACGATCCCGGGCGCGGCGGCGTGGGCGTTCGTCTTCGCCGCGATCGGGTACGCGTTCGGCAGCAACTACGAGCACTTCCACCACTACTTCGACATCGCGCTCGTTGCAGGAGCCGTGCTGATCGTGCTGTACCTGGTATTCCGGCTGGTCACAAGGCGAGCCTCTAGACTCAAGCCCCGTGCCTGACATCCCCCATGTCGACGTCAAGGCCCAGTACGAGCGCCTGATCCCGCAGCTGCAGGAGCGGATCGCGGAGGTACTCGACTCGGGCGTCTTCATCCTCGGCCCGAACGTGAAGGCCTTCGAGACGGAGGTCGCCCAGCACCTCGGCGTGCCGCGTGCGGTCGGGGTCGCCAACGGCACGGACGCGCTCGTGCTCGCGCTCGACGCGATGCGGATCGGGCCCGACGACGAGGTCATCTGCCCGGCCTTCACGTTCTACGCCACCGCCGAGTCGATCGCCCGGCGTGGCGCGACGCCGGTCTTTGCGGACATCGACCCGGTCACGCTGAACCTCGACCCCGAGGACGTCGCGGCCAAGATCACCGACCGGACACGCGCGATCATGCCGGTGCACCTGTTCGGCCGCGTGCTGCCGCTGCAGGGACTGGCCGAGCTCGGCATCCCGATCATCGAGGACGCCGCCCAGGCCTACGGCGCCGAGGGCGTCGCGCAGGTGGGCGCGCTCTCGACCTTCAGCTTCTTCCCGACCAAGAACCTGTTCGCGCTCGGCGACGGCGGCCTCGTCGCCGCCACCGACGAGGAGCTCGCCGACCGGGTCACGGTGCTGCGCTTCCACGGCTCGCGCGACAAGAA
>DASSMZ010000244.1:0-5565 GCA_035688325.1 Gaiellaceae bacterium | reverse complement strand
GCTCGAAGTCGGCCTGCGTGAACGGCGGATGCGTCTCGGCGGCGATCAGGCTGAGCGCGCCGAGGGTGCGGCCGCGTGCAATCAGCGGCACCGCGATCGAGGACGTCAGCCCGAGCTCGTCCACGATCCGCCGCAGCTCGTCGTCGTCGCCGATCGCGTCGTCGAGCAGCTCCTGCGGGATGGTGGGCAGGAAGTCGGGCTCGCCGCTGCGCAGCACCCGGGGCACGCCGCGCGGCGCATCCGGGTCCGGCGGGTACCGCTCCTGCAGCTCGTACGCCCACCGCACCTTCTCCGGGTCCTGGTGGGCGACCGCGAGCCGCTCGATCTGCCCGTCGGCGCCGAGTATGTCGATCGCGCACCAGTCGGCCAGGTGCGGCACGCAGAGCTGGGCGAGCCGGCGCAGCGTGCGGTTGTAGTCCAGCGACGAGGCGAGCAGCTCGCTCGC
This sequence comes from Gaiellaceae bacterium, assembly GCA_035688325.1. Classification (GTDB taxonomy): domain Bacteria; phylum Actinomycetota; class Thermoleophilia; order Gaiellales; family Gaiellaceae; genus AC-32. The sequence goes on along the minus strand of DASSMZ010000244.1, from coordinate 5,120 downwards.
CTCCGCGAGAAAGGTCATGCGCTTGCGCATCGCCTGCTCGGCCGCGAACAGCCGCGAGCGCGTGATCGCCTGCGCCGCCTGGCGCGCGAGCGCCATCTTCATCTCGCGCCGCTCGGGCTCGAACTCGACGTCGTGGTCGAAGGAGAGCGACATCGCCCCGAAGACGCGGCCCTCGACCGCGAGCGGGACGATCACCAGGGCATGGCCGTCGCCCTGGCCCTGCTCGGCGAGTGCCGGGTAGAGCCGGTTCCGCTCGCGCACGTTGGAGATGAAGAGCGGCCGGCCGGTGCGGATGACGTCCGACATCGGCGTCGGCGCGTCGACGCCGAACGTCGTCCAGTTCGCCATCACCTCCGGCCGGTACCCGAGCTGGGCGAGCATCTCGATCGTCGTTCCGTCGTCGCTGACGACCCCGATCGAGCCGGCCCGCGCTTCGGCGGCGCGTACGCCTTCCGTCAGGATCGCGTCGAGGACTTGCTCCGGCGTGACGGCCTCGGCGAGCAGCTCCGCGACGCGCTGGAGTCGTCGCGCTCGGTCGGCGGCCTCGCTGCTCTCGACCGTGGTCACCGCTCGGGGCCTGAGACGATCTCCCGTCGCAACTGCTCGCGCTCGCCCCGCTCGATTCGCGACAGGACGCGCTCGACGTAGTCGCCGATCGTGACCGGGTCGAACGGCTTGACGAGGTAGCCGACCCCGCCGAGCTGCTCGCCCAGCCGCTTGTCGGCCGCGTCGGCGCGCGCGGTCAGGAACACGACCGGGATGGTGCGCGTCTCCTCGTCGGCCGCCAGCTCGCGCGCGACCGTCCAGCCGTCGACGCCCGGCATCATCACGTCCAGCAGCACGAGGTCCGGGCGCTCCGTGCGCGCCAGCTCGAGCCCGGCGCGGCCGTCGTCGGCCTCGAGGACGTCCATCCCCGACGCCGCGAGGTTGACCCGGCAGAGCAGCCGGATCGCGCGCTCGTCGTCGACCACGAGCACGCGGCGCGTCGCCCCGGGGGCCGGGCGAGCCGAGCCGTGGCCGTACGTGTGCGAGCGCAGCGGCGACCGCTCTTCGGCCGCGCACCGCCACACCCTCCGCCCCCCGACGGCAACCCCCCTTCGGCGGAGCGAAGTCGAGCGAATCGGATGCGATACCTCGGCTTGCACTCGCTGTTCGGATTCTAGGGGCAGCTATCGGGAGACACAAAGGCCCCCACTAGAATCGACGGCATGAGAATCGGCGTCCTGGCGGTGCAGGGGAACTTCCGCGAGCACGCGGCGATGCTGCGACGCCTCGGCGCCGAGCCGGTCGAGGTGCGCAAGTCGGAGCAGCTCGACGGACTGGACGGCTTGATCATCCCCGGCGGCGAGTCGACCGCGATCATGCGGCTCGTCCGGCTCTACGGGCTCGAGGACGGGATTCGCCGGTTCACGCGGCCGCTGCTCGGCACCTGCGCCGGGATGATCCTGCTCGACCGCAACCATCTCGGCGTGCTCGACCTCGAGGTCGAGCGCAACGCGTACGGGCGGCAGGTGGCGAGCTTCGAGGCCGACCTCGAGCTCGTCGGCGACGACGAGCCGCTGCACGGCGTGTTCATCCGCGCGCCCCGCGTGTCGGCGGTCGGGCCGGACGTGGAGGTCCTGGCCGAGCTCGACGGCGAGCCGGTGCTGCTGCGCGAGGGCCGCGTGCTGGTCGCGTCCTTCCATCCCGAGCTGACCGACGACACGCGGGTGCACGAGCGGTTCCTCGACCTCGTACGGGAGGAAACGAATGTCCGGGCATAGCAAGTGGAGCTCGATCAAGCACAAGAAGGGCGCTGCGGACAAGAAGCGCGGGCAGCTCTTCTCGAAGCTGTCGCGAGCGCTGATCGTGGCCGCACGCGAGGGCGGGCCGGACCCGTCGGCGAACCTCGCGCTCGCGAACGCGATCGAGAAGGCACGTTCGTACTCGATGCCGAAGGACAACATCGACCGCGCGATCGCGCGAGGCTCGGGCGCCGACGCCGACGCGGACTCGTTCGAGCAGGTCGTCTACGAGGGCTACGGCCCGAACGGCGTCGCCGTGATCGTCGAGGCGCTGACCGACAACCGGAACCGCACCGCGGCCGACGTCCGCGCGGCGTTCGCGAAGCACGACGGCAACCTCGGCGGCTCGGGCGCGGTCGCCTGGCTGTTCGAGCGGCGCGGGGTGATCCTCGTGGACGCCGACCGCTTCGGCGAGGACGACGTCACGCTCGCCGCGGCCGAGGGCGGAGCGGACGACGTCGAGCGCGACGGCTCGAGCTTCCGCGTCACCTCGGCGCCGGAGGCGCTCACCGCCGTGCGCGAGGCGATCGAGGGCGCGGGCATGGACGTCGACTCGGCCGAGCTGACGATGGTGCCCAAGACGACGGTGAGTCTGGACGACGAAGGGGCGGCCAAGAAGACGCTGCGGCTGATGGACGCCCTCGAGGAGAACGACGACGTCCAGGAGGTCTACGCGAACTTCGACATCCCGGAGCAGGTGATGGAGGCCGTCGCGACGTAGCCCTTGACCCTCGGCAGGCGATGCGCCACCATCGAACGCCTGCGGCGTCGTCTCACGCCACCAGAAGGGGGTCCACAACGTGAAGGTCAAGTCGGTAGCGGCCACGGTCGTCGCGGCGCTCTGCGTCGCGGGCGTCGTCGCCGCCGGAAGCAGCGCACGCGTCGTGCACGGCGCGACGGCGCTGGAGGCGAAGCCGGCGCACGGCTTCGTCCCGTCCCGAGCCGCGAACCACGCGAAGGTGCGCCGTACCTCGCAGCTGCTCTGGAGCGGCGGCCCGGTCATGCACGCGACGACGGTCGTGCCGGTCTACTGGGGCTCGCGCTGGAGCAACTCGTCGTTCGTCGGCGACAAGATGTCCGGGCTCGACAGGTTCTACAGCGGTGTCGGCGGCACCGCGTACGCGCGGACGAACGGCGAGTACACCGACAGCTCGGGCAGCGTCAACACCTCGAGCATCTCCAGGTCGGGCGACCTGACCGACACCTCGGCGACGCCGTCGGGCGCGCCGTCGACGACGCAGGTGCTCCAGGAGGTCTCGAAGGTCACCGGCGGGCGCCCCGTCGCCAACGCGTACTACCCCGTCTACTCCGACCAGCCGCGCGGAGGCGCCGGCTACTGCGCGTGGCACAGCTCCGGGACGATCGGCGGCGTCCGGGTCCAGTTCGGGTTCTTCTTCAACCTCGACGGCGACCTCAACTGCGACCCGGGATCGCCCTCGAGCCTCGGCCACAGCCAGGGCCTCGCGGCGCTGGCCAACGTGTCCGGCCACGAGCTCAGCGAGATGCTGACCGACCCGCAGCTGAACGCGTGGTACGACCGGCAGGGCAACGAGAACGCGGACAAGTGCGCGTGGACGTTCAGCGGCACGGTCGCGATCGGCGGCCAGAGCTGGAAGATCCAGGGCAACTGGAGCAACGCCGCGGCGTCGGCCGGCACCGGCTACGCGAACGGCGGCTGCATCGAGACCGGCTAGCGCTGGAGTCAGGTCAGGGCCGCTGCCTCCGCGGCGGCCCTGACCGAGCGTTCGTCGACCGGGTCGAGCACGAGGATCGCCTCGTCGGCGCCGGCTGCCGCCAGTGCGTCCAGGTGCCGGCGCAGCTCGCCCGCGACCACCGGCGGCGTGTCCTCCTCCACGGGTCGCTCGCCCTTGCCGCCGTCGACGGTGACGAGCACGCAGGCGCTGCGCGAGAAGCCGCCGGGAAAGCGCGCGCTGAGCTCCGCGAAGCCGTCTGGCCGGTTGCCGTACCACGAGTACCAGCAGTTCCACCAGTCGACGTGCGGCCCGGCCGCGGCCATCACGCGCGGCCCCGTCGTTCCGACCATCAGCGGCACGCGCCGCGCCGGTGAAGGCAGCAGCACCGCGTCCTCGGCCTCGTGAAAGCGGCCGCGCACGGTCACCCGCTCGCCCGCGAGCAACCGGCGCACGATCTCGAACGCTTCCTCGAACCGGGCGACCTTGTAGTCGAACGGGAGCCCGAACGCGCGAAACTCGACCTCGTTCCAGCCGGTGCCGAGGCCGAGCACGAACCGGCCGCCGGAGATCTCGTCGATCGCCGCGGCCATCCGCGCGATCAGGCCCGGCGGATGGAAGGCGGTGGCGGCGACGAGCGGCCCGAGCCTGACGCGTCGTGTCGAAGCGGCGAGCGCGGCGAGCGTCGTCCAGGGATCCCACGGCCCGCGCTCCGGGCGGCCGTCGCCGCGGTACAGCATGTGGTCGCCGACCCAGATCGACTCGAAGCCGGACGCCTCGGCCGCGCGCGCGATCGCCAGCAGCTCCGGCCAGCGCACCTCGCGTTCGACCTCCGGCAGCTGGACGCCGACGTTCACGGCTCCGGATTCTCGGCCATCGTCAGGAACGGCACCTCGCCGAAGCGCTCGAACGAGCGCGCGTGCCGCGAGACGACCTCGAAGCCGGCGCGCTCGTAGACGACCCGCGCGCGCTCGTTGAACGCCGCGACGTGGAGGTAGACGCGCCGCGGGCGGTAGCGCTCGCGCGCGAACTCGAGCCCGCGCAGGAAGAAGCCGAGGCCGAGCCCGCGGCCGACGAGGTCGGGCCGGAGGCCGAGCCCGTAGTCGAGGTCAGGGGGCTTCTCCTCGAAGTAGTAGAAGCCGACGAGCTCGGCCCGTGCGTCGAGCGCGGCGAAGAACCGCTCCGGGTGCTCGAGCTCGTCGACGTCGCCGTCGTAGAAGTCGTACGGCGGGGGGTACCGCCAAGACCGCACCCGCACGTGGTCTTCCTCCGTCATCTGCTCGATCTTCAGTTGCACGAAATCAGCCTTGGCACCCATGTCGGTACCCACAAACGTCACGAAGCCTCCTCGATCACGAGCACAGGCGGTTGGTCGGCGTCGTGTCACACACATCGTCGGATGACGGCCGGCGGTAGAATCTCGCTACCGCCACCCTCAAGGAGGAACGATGACGCGGATGCTCGTAGCTGCTACGGCAGTGTCCGTGCTGGCGGCAGGCGTAGGGTCTTCGGCCGGAGCCTCGCTTCAGCCGACAGCATCGAAGACGGTCGCGCGTGCGGCTCTGCTCACGACGGTCAACGTGACGGAGAAGGAGTACAAGATCACGCTCGGCAAGAAGACGGCGAAGCGCGGGGTCGTCGTCTT
>DASSMZ010000240.1:0-11693 GCA_035688325.1 Gaiellaceae bacterium | reverse complement strand
AGGTGCCGCGGGCATGAACCCTCAAGAGCAGCGTCTCAAGGCGATGGCGGTGATGCTACTGACCGTCTCGCTCTTACTCGCCCGCAGCGCGCACGCCGCGCCGCACGCCGCCGGCGCGTGCACGATCACCGGCACGCCGGGGGCGGACATCCTCGTCGGCACGCCGCGCAGCGACGTGATCTGCGGGCTCGGTGGCGATGACGTGATCGACGGCAACGGCGGCAACGACGTGCTCAAGGGCGGCGCCGGCAACGACAGCCTCAGCGGCGGGAACGGCAACGACGTCCTCTTCGGCGGCCCCGGCGCGGACAAGCTCCAGGGCGACCGGGGCAGCGACCGCGTCTACGGAGGGACCGGCAACGACACGATCTGGGCATGGGACGGCTTCGCGGACGTGGTCGACGGCGGCCCCGGCGTCGACAAGGCCTGGAAGGACAAGCTCGACCGCGTCTACGGCGTCGAGCGGTCCGGCTGAATCAGGCGTAGCCCCGAACGCGCCAGTAGGCGACGGCGAGGCTGAGCAGCCCGACGCCGAGCACGCCGGCGATTCCCCACAGGCCGACGCGGCTGTACGCGGCGTGGCCGCGGCCGAACTTCGACAGCACGAGCGTGCAGAGGATCCCGCCGATCAGGCCGCCGATGTGACCGCCGACGGAGATGTTCGCGAGGGTGAAGCTGAGGATCAGGTTGATCACGATCAGCGCCATCGCCGAGCCGCCGAGCACGTAGTTGCGCTGCCGCTCCAGGATCAGCGCGGCGCCGAGGAGGCCGAAGAGCGCGCCGGAGGCGCCGACAGTCGGCGTCGTCGGCGTGAAGACGAGGGCGCCCGCCGAGCCGGCGAGCGCCGAGACGACGTAGATCATGATGAAGCGGCCGCGCCCCATCGCCTGCTCGACCGCCGAGCCGACGAACCAGAGGAAGTACATGTTGAAGCCGATGTGAATCAGGCTCGCGTGCAGGAACGCGCTCGTGAACAGGCGCCACCAGTCGCCTTGGGCGACGGCAGGCCCGAACAGCTCCCAGTTCCGGAACAGCTTCCCGCCGGGCGCGTTCAGGCCGGCTCCCTGCGCGACCGTGATCAGGTAGATCAGGACGTTGATCCCGACGAGCGTCTTCGTGACCACCGCGCCGCCGCCCTCGTACGCGCCCCGGCGGACACGCGACGGCACGCGCCGCACGCCCTGCGGCTTCCCGGAGTGCTCCGGGCAGCGCTGTCCGACGGGCGCGGGCGTCATGCATTCCGCGCAGATGGGGCGGCCGCACTCGGAGCAGGAGACGAACGTCTCGCGATTCGGATGTCGATAGCAGTAGGGCACGGGGGAACCTCGATTAGCGTAGTGCGGCCGTGCGCTGTCACGTCGCGTTCACCCCTGCCGAGGCGTCCCCTGCGTCGCTCGGCATCGTCGTGGACGTGATGCGCGCGACCTCGACGATCGCGCAGGCGCTCGCGGGCGGCTACCGGCGCGTGCTCTGCTGCGCCGAGATCGACGACGCGGTGGCGCTGCGAGCGGAGCTCGGCGATGAGGCGATCACCGGCGGCGAGCGGGAGGCGAAGCGGGTGGCCGCGTTCGACGCTGGCGCCTCGCCGCGCGAGTTTCGTCAGCCGCGCGCCGAGACGTTGATCCTCTCGACCACCAACGGCACGCGCTCGATCGTCGCCGCGGCCGAGGCGTGCGAGGAGGTCGTGCTGGGCTCGCTGCTGAACCTCGACGCGGTCGCGTCGCACGCGCGCGGGCGTGGGGAGGACGTGACGGTGCTCTGTGCCGGCTACAAGGGCCGGTTCGCGGTCGACGACGCCTACTGCGCCGGCCGCATCGTGCGCCTCGTCGGCGGCGACCGCACCGACACGGCAGTGGCCGCGGAGGCGATCGCCGACCGCTTCCCGGACGCGGTCGACGGGATCAACGCCCGCACCTACGGCCCGCCCGGATTGGAAGAGGACATCGCGTGGTGCGCCCGGGTGAGCGTGCTCGGCGTCGTGCCGCGGTTCAGCCGGATGGTCGGTCGTGCCGCCGAAGTGATCCCCTAGCGGCGTCCCAGCGCCACGCGCCGTCGACGCGCGTGCCTCCGAGCCAGCGGTCGAGCGGCGCGGCCTCGACGCGGTCGGCCCGGCCCGCCAGCACGTCGCGGCCGAGCTGCGTCAGCGCCACCGGCGCCGCCGCGAACTCGCGCGGGTCGCCGGGCGGCGGCGGGGGCGGAAGCTCCTCCACGAGCGGGACGAGTTCGGCCAGGCGCCTCCACGCCCACGCGTCGCCGAGGAACGCGTCCTCCTCGCACGCCTGGCTCGCCAGGAAGAGCCGATGCGGCCGCTTCGGGCCGTCGAGGAGCGGCTCGAGCAGCTGGCGCTCGGTGCGCGAGAGCCCGTCCGTCCTCGACGGCAGCTCCTCCAGCAGCCGCCGCAGCGCGCCGGCGAGGTGGGGAAGCGCAGACGTGTCGCGCTCGAGCAGCGCGGCGAGCGCCGTCGGCTCCGGCGCCCGGAACGCGTCCCAGGCCTCGCGTGCCGTCGTGCGCGTCTCCTCGGTCACCGGCCGCCGGAGCGGCCAGAGCGCCTCCAGCTCGTGCGCGCGGAGCGGCCCGAGATGGTCGTCCGCCTGGATCAGCTCGAGCTCCGCGTCGCCGGCGAGCGAGAGCACCTGGAGGAGCTGGAGCTGGTCGTAGAGGTCGGGCTCGAACCACAGGACGACCTGCGTCCGCGCCTCGAGCGCGTGCTCGACGAGCCGGTCTCGCCGCTCGAACGAGTCCAGCAGCGAGCGCTCTGACCCCCACCCGGCCTCGCTCAGGAAGCGCGCGCGCACCACCCGCAGCTCGGCCGGCGGCAACGCGGGCACCGGGCCCTCGTGCAGCACGTCCTGCCACGAGAGCACCGCCCCGCCGAGGCTCGTCTCACGGAGCGTGTTGCCGGCGCTCTCGCCGTTCGTCACGTGCAGCAGCGGCCCGAGCTGCGGGTCGCGCCCGCTTCGGGCGAGGTAGGCGGCCCCGCACGTGCAGTGGTCGAGCGAGTCGCAGGCGCAGCCGACGACGCGCGCGAGCTCTTCGCGCACCCGGCGCAGGCTCGCGATCCTGGCGTCGACCTCGTCGATCTTCTGCGCCGCCCGCGTGCGAACGGCCTCGTGCGGGCGGCCGCCGCGCGTCAGCCGCGCGTGCTCGGCGATCTCGTCGAGCGTGAAGCCGAGCCGCTGCGCCTCCTTGATCGCGCGGACGAAGCGAACCGTCGCCTCGTCGTAGTCGCGGTGCCCGTTGATCCCGCGCGCCGGCTCGGCCAGGAGCCCGCGCCGCTCGTAGTAGCGCAACGTCTCGATGTTGACGCCGGAGCGCCTGGCGACCTCGCCGATCCGCATGGTGGAGCCACTCTAGACCCGTACCCGGGTACGGATGTCAAGCAGCGCCCGCCGCCTGCCGCCAGACTCGGGACGAATCTCGCGACCCAGGAGGTCGAGCATGCAGATCACGAGGAACACGCTGGAGACCGGGGCCGGGCCGAGCGACTGGTTCACGGGTGCCGTCTTCATCGACACCGTGGCCGAGCCGTCGGGCAGCTCGCGCGTCGCGGCGGCGAACGTCCACTTCACACCGGGCGCCCGCACGGCCTGGCACACGCACCCGAACGGCCAGACGATCTGGGTCACGGAGGGCGCCGGTCTCTGCCAGCGGCGCGGCGGCCCGGTCGAGGTGATCCGGCCCGGCGACCGCGTCTTCTTCGAGCCGGGCGAGGAGCACTGGCACGGCGCGGCCGCGACGCGGTTCATGGTCCACGTCGCGATCCACCAGGCCGACGACGACGGCACCACCGTGAGCTGGGGTGACCACGTCACCGACGAGGAGTACGCGGCCATGCCGTCCGTCGACGCCTGACCTCGCTGCCGCTCGAAAACCCCCGGTCGCCCGCCCGCCTGTCTTCGCGCCGCTGGCGACGGCTAGAGGCCGAGCGCCGTGTCGATGACGGCGTCGGCCGCCTCGGCGATCCTCCGGTGCCCGGCGGCGTTCGGATGGTCGCCGTCGCTCGCGAGGTAGTGCGTCTCGTCGTATGCGTAGCTCGGCCCCTTGAACGCGGCGCGCAGGTCAACGTAGACGGAGCCGCTCTCGGCTGCGGTCGACTTGACGACCCGGTTCACCTCGTCGGTCACCTGCTCCGCCGCATTCACGTAGGCCTCGCCTTTCGCCGAGGCGTACGTGCCCCCGAGCCAGACGCTCCAGTAGTCGAGCAGCACGACGAGCGTCTTGTGCGCGGCGGTCAGGTCGTGGAGCCTCGCGACGATCGACCTGAGATTCCGCTCGAGCGGAGGGATACGCGGCGCGTAGCACTCGACCGCCGTCCCGCACGCGCTCGTGTACGGAACGTCGTTGGCACCGACCTCGAGCTCGATCACCCGTGCGGCGGCGACGTGGTCGACGACGCTGCGGTCGGACTCGAGCTGTCGCAGGACGTCCGCGCTGGTGGAGCCCGCGACCGCGTCGTTCGTCGCCGTCACCTTCCGGCCGCTGCTCGCCGTGAGCAAGTCCGCGGTCATCGGCGGGTACGGCGTGCAGTCGCAGCCCGTGCCGCGCGGCACCGAGTCGCCGAGCGCGACGAGGGACTCTGCCGGCATGGAGGTCGAGGAGGAGCAGGCGGCCGAGAGGCAGGCGAGCACGGTCAGGACGGCCAGCGAGCAGGCGGCACGCCTGATGCTCACGGTCGAAGTGTAGGCGGCTCGAATGGTTCGCTTGACAGGGGAACGTGTGTTCGTGTAGAACATACGTTCCCATGATCGCCTGTCTCGCCATCCCCGGGTTCGAGCTGCGTGCGGCGCTGCGCGAGCGGCCTCGCCTCGCGCTCGAGCCGGCTGCGCTCGCGCCGGAGCCGGGAACGGAAGCGCTGATCGGCTCCGTCACCGCGGCCGCCGAGGCGGCGGGCGTCCGGCCGGGGATGCGGCTGGGGGAGGCGCTGGCCACGTGCCCGTCCCTCCAGCTCGTCGACCCCGACCCGGCGGCCGCCGAGGAGGCGTGGGAGGGAATCGTGCGGGCGCTCGAGGACGCTGGCTTCGCCGTCGACTCGGCCACGCCCGGTTGTGCGTACTTCGAGACGCGCGGGGTCGAGCGGCTCTACGGCGGACTCGAGCCGGCGCTGAAGCGGGCGCTGACGGCCGCGGGCGCGGGCTGGGACGCGCGGGTCGGTGCGGCGACGCGGAGGTTCACGGCGCTCGCCGCCGCCAACATCGCGCGCTCGGGCCAGGTGCTGGTCGTCTCGGACGACCGGACGCGGGAGTTCCTCGCGCCGCTGCCGGTCGGCCTGCTGCCGCTCGACGCGCAGAAGCAGGAGGAGCTGAAGGAGCTCGGGGTCAAGCGGCTCGGCGAGCTTGCCGGGCTTCCGGGTGGCGCCGTCGCCGAACGTCTGGGGCCGGACGGCCGGCGCGCCTGGAGCCTGGCGAGAGGCGGCTCGAACCGGCGCGTGCGCGGGCGCAGGCCTGCGGCCGAGCTGTTCGAGACGCTCGAGTTTCCGGAGGCGGTCGGGAACGAGCTGACGCTGCGGCGCTCGCTCGGCGTGCTCGTCGACCGGCTCCTGTCCCGGCCGGAGCGGGGCGGGCGGGCCCTGCGCAAGGTCGCACTGGCGGGACGTCTGGTCGGCGGCGGCTCGTGGCGGCGGACACTGACGCTGCGCGACGCCACCGCCGATCCCGCCAGGCTGCGCACGGCGCTTGCGCCGAAGCTCACCGAGCTGCCGGCGCCGGCGGTGATGCTCCGGCTCGAGGCGCTGGTGCTGGCCGAGTCCGTCGGCCGCCAGCTCGAGCTGGTGCGCGCCGAGGGAGACGATCTGCGCGCGCACCTGAGCGAAGGGCTGCGCCAGGTGCGCGCCGGGACCGGGTCTGGGTCCGTCTGCACCGTCGTCGAGGTGGCGCCTTGGTCACGCCTGCCCGAGCAGCGAGCGCTGCTGGTTCCGCGCGACGACTGAATCAACCGGTGGCGGTGCGCGTGGAGGCGCACGTCGACGGGTCGCCGCGGGTGGTGAACCGCTCGCCGGTCGCGCTCGTCCGCGAGGAGTGGCGCGTCGTCGACCGCTGGTGGACGGAGCAGCCCGTCAGCCGGCGCTACTTCGACGTCGTGCTCGCGGGGGGTGAGCACGCGATCGTCTTCCTCGACGAGGAGGTGGGCAGCTGGTTCAGCCAGCGCGGCTCGTGATCGCGTCAGCGGTCCGCGCGGAGGCGCTCGAGGAAGCCGCCGGGCGGCGCATGCAGGTTGAGGAAGCGGATCGGCTTCGCGCCCGCCAGGCGGAAGCCGTGGACGCTGCCGGGCGGCGCGGCCACGAAGGTGCCGGGCTCCGCGACGCGCGGCTCCTCGCCGACGCGGAACTCGACCAGGCCGTCGAGCACGTAGAAGCAGTCGGCGTGGTCGGGGTGCGTGTGCGGGTCGACGCCCTCGAACCCCGGCCGGAAGGTCATCTCGATCGCCGTCAGCTGCGGCAGGTCGCACAGGACGCGGTGGCTGCTCGACTCGAACCCGAGCCGCTCGGCGTCCTCGCGCGTGGTGAAGACGGCGTCGGCGAACGGCCGGCCGCCGTCGGCCGGCGGGTCGTGCTGGTCGAACGCGCGATTGCGGCCGCGCATGTGGTCGCCGAAGCCCATCGAGGGCACGTGGAGGTTGAGGAGGATCGCCGTCGAGTCGCTCGCGTTGCGGAAGGTGTGCACGACGTCCGGCGGCGCGGCGGCGAGCGTCCCCGGCCCCGCCGTCAGCGTCTGCAGCTCCGGCCCGAGCGAGAGCTCGACCTCGCCCTCGAGCACGTAGAACGCGTCGGTGTGGTGATGGTGGACGTGCGGGTCGGGCCCCTTCTCACCCGGCTCGTAGCGGAACCAGGTCGCGATCAGCTCGTCGAGGTCGGCGAGGATCCGCAGCGTTCGCTCCGGTCGGTCGGTCACCACCTCGCCGTCGCCGGGCGGCGTTAGGAGCGGGCGCTGGTCGTCGAGCTGCATGCGCATTCAGCGTATTCGTTCCTCGACGGCGCGTCGCTGCCGGAGGAGCTGGCGGCGCGCGCGGCGGAGCTCGGCTGCGAGGCGCTGGCGCTCACCGACCACGACGGCGTGTACGGCTCGCTCGAGTTCGCACACGCGGCGAAGGCGTTCGGCGTGCGTCCGATCACCGGCGCCGAGGTGACGCTCCACGACGGCTCGCACGTGACGCTGCTGGTCGAGTCGGCGGCCGGGTACGCGAACCTCTGCCGGTTGCTGACGGCGGCCCACGCACATACCCGCGACCGTCCCGGGGAGCTCGCCGAGCCGTCGCTCGACCAGGCGCTGCTCGCGGAGCTGAACGAGGGGCTCGTCTGTCTGTCCGGCTGCGCGCGTCACGGCCTCGCGCTCCGCAACCCGAACGGCGCGGCGGCGCTCGCCCGGGCGTTCGGCCCCGACCGCTTCTTCGTCGAGCTGCAGCGGCCGTACGAGCGCGGCGACATGCGCCGGCTGGCCGCGCTGCGCGACCTGGCCGAGTCGCTCGGCGTCCGGACGGTCGCGACCGGCGACGTCCACGCGCACCACCCGCGCCGCACGGCTCTGCAGGACGTGCTCGTCGCGATCCGCTGCCGGACGTCGCTCGACGGCTGCGAGGCGGAGCGGCGGGGCAACCGCGAGAGCGTCCTGCTCGCGCCGGACGAGTGGGCGGAGCGCTTCCCTCACGACCTCGACGCCGTCGCGCGCACGGCCGAGCTCGCGGAGCGGCTCGAGTTCGACCTGACCGAGGACCTCGGCTACCGCTACCCCGACTTCTCCGACACGGGCGAGCCGGCGATCCGGCGGCTCGCACGCGTCTGCGATCTCGCCTTCGCCGAGCGCTACGGCACGCTACGCGTTCCAGGATCACGTTCACGATTGGCTCTCCAAGCGCGAGAGCGCCTTCACGAGGAGCTCCAGCTGATCGACGAGCTGGGCCTCGCCGGCTTCTTCCTGCTGCACTGGGAGGTGCTGGAGCTCGCGCGCGAGTGCGCGGCCGAGGTGCGGGGCGGCTCGGTCGCCCGCAACGTCCTGCCGCCGGGGCGCGGACGCGGCAGCTCGGTCGGCTCGATCGTCTGCTACCTCACCGGCCTCTCACACGTCGACCCGGTTCGTGCGGGCCTCTCGCTCGGGCGCTTCCTCAACCGCGAGATGATCGCCGTGCCGGACATCGACCTCGACTTCCCGCGCGACATCCGCGAGAAGCTGATCGTCGCCGTGTGCGATCGCTACGGCCGCGAGCACTCGGCGCTCGTGGCGAGCTACTCGACCTACCACGCCCGGGGCGCCATCCGCGACGTCGGCAAGGCGCTCGGCCTGCCGTTCGCCGAGCTCGAGCGGCTCGCGCGTCTCACCGATGGCAACCCCTACCGCGTGCGCGACGAGCTGGCGAAGCTGCCGGACGCCGACGCGAAGCGCGCCTCGTCGCGGTGGCGGGCGTTCGCGCGGCTCTGCGGCGAGATCGGCGGCCTGCCGCGCCACATCTCGCAGCACCCCGGCGGCATGGTGATCTCGACGCGCCCGCTGGTCGAGCTCGTGCCCGTGCAGCCCGCGGCGATGGAAGGGCGGCAGCTCTGCCAGTGGGACAAGGACTCGTGCTCGGACGCCGGCTTCCTCAAGATCGACCTGCTCGGGCTCGGGATGCTCTCGGCGGTCGAGGACTGCGTCGAGCGGATAGCGGCAGTGCGCGGCGAGACCGTCGACCTGTCGCGCGTCGAGCTCGACGACCCGGCGGTGTACGAGGAGATCCAGCGCGCGGACACGATCGGCGTCTTCCAGATCGAGAGCCGCGCGCAGATGCAGTCGCTGCTGCGGACGCGGCCGGAGACGCTCGACGACCTGACGATCCAGGTCGCGCTCGTGCGGCCGGGCCCGATCCAGGGCGGCGCGGTTCACCCGTACATCGAGCGGCGCGCCTTGCTGCGCGAGGACCCGTCCTACGAGCCGCCGGTCGACCACCCGGCGCTGCGCGAGCCGCTGCGCGAGACGCTCGGCGTGATCGTCTTCCAGGACCAGGTGCTCGAGGTCGCGATGGCGCTCGCGGGATTCTCGATCGGCGAGGCGGAAGGGCTGCGTCGCGCGATGAGCCGTAAGCGCTCGCTCGAGGCGATCGAGGCGTTCCGCGGTCGCTTCGTCGGGGGCTCGGTCGACCGCGGGGTGGACGAGGAGGTCGCCGACATGGTGTTCGACAAGCTCGTCGGCTTCTCGGGCTTCGGCTTCCCGAAGTCGCACGCGGCCGCGTTCGGGCTGCTCGCGTACCAGTCGGCGTGGCTGCGGCACCACTATCCGGCCGAGTTCCTGTGCGCGCTGCTGAACGCGCAGCCGATGGGCTTCTACCCGCCGGCGTCGCTCGTCCGGGACGGGCAGCGGCGCGGCGTGGAGGTGCGGCCGCCCGACGTGAACCTGAGCGAGGCGCGCTGCGCGCTGGAGGACGATGCGGTGCGGGTCGGCCTCCGGTACGTGCGCTCGCTCGGCGAGGAGGAAGCGAAGGCGGTCGCCGCGGAACGCGAGCAGGGCGGATCGTTCGGGGGCGTCCGTGAGCTCGCGCAGCGGACGGGGCTCGACCGGCCGCGGCTGGAGGCGCTCGTCGCGTCCGGCGCGTGCGACCGGTTCGGCCGGCGTCGGGCGCTGCTGTGGGAGCTCGGCTTCGCGCCGCGGGCGCAGACGGTGCCGGGGAGCGGGGGCGAGGAGAGCCAGCTCGCGCTGCCGCTCGACCCGACGGCGGCGACGCCGGCGCTGCGCGAGCACACGGAGTGGGAGCGGATGCTCGCCGATTACCGCACGACGAGCCTGTCCGTCGGCGTGCACCCGCTGACGCTGCTGCGGCCGCACCTGCCGGCGGGGACGCTCTCGAGCCTCGAGCTGGAGTCCGTCCGTAACCGTTCCTCCGTCGCGGTGGCCGGGATGGCGGTCGCGAGGCAGCGGCCGGCGACGGCCAACGGCGTGGTCTTCATGCTGCTCGAGGACGAGCACGGCCAGGTGAACCTGATCGTCCCGCCGAGCGTGTACGAGCGCTACCGGGCCCTGGTGCGCGCGGAGCCGCTGCTGCTCGCGCGCGGTCGCTTCGAGCGCGTCGACCGCAACCGCAACGTGCTCGTGCGGGAGCTCGAGTCGCTCGGGCCGCTGGCGCGGCGCTGCGCCGACGACGCCGACGTCTTCGGCTCGCTGCCGCCGGCACACCACTTCGGCCACCGCTGACCGCCCGCCGCGCAACCGTGGAACGGCATACCCCCACCCACCGGGTGGGGCTTGTACCCGCCTCCCTCGAGGTCGACGGTACCGTGCGCCGGCGCGCGGATGTGTCACGCCTCTGCGCCGAAGTCGTGCCGATCTTCCTCCAAGGGATCGGCGCACGACCGGCACGCCGTCGACAGAATCCGCCGCCATGGAACGGTTCGACGGCTACGCCCCGATCCGCGACTACGCGGCGATCGGCGACGGACGCACCGTGGCGCTGGTCGCACGCGACGGCTCGGTCGACTGGCTCTGCCTGCCGAACGTCGACTCGCCCGCGGTCTTCGCGCGCCTGCTCGACGCCGAACGCGGCGGCTCGTTCCGGCTCGAGCCGACCGCTCCCTACAGTGCCGAGCGCGCGTACCGCGAGCGCTCCAACGTCCTCGAGACCACCTTCACCACCGGCGAGGGCCGCGTGCGCGTGACCGACGCGATGACCCTGACCGACATCACGCGCATCTCGCCGATGCGCGAGCTCGTCCGGAAGGTGGAAGGGCTGGCCGGAACGGTGCCGCTGCGCTGGCGCTTCGAGCCGCGCTTCGGCTACGGACGTGCCGACACACGGATCGAGTGCCGCGCGGGTCGCTGGTTCGCGACCGCCGGCGGCGAGGCGATCGTGCTGGGCGTCTGCGACGCCGACGCCGGGGCCGTTCGCGGCGACGCGATCGAGGGCGAGCTCGATGTCGCCCAGGGCGAGAGCGCGCTCCTCTCGCTCGCGGGTGCGTCCCGGGAGCCCGCCGTCATCACCGGGCGCGACGACGCCGAGCGCCGCCTCGAGCGCACGATCCGCTTCTGGCCGGACTGGGTCGGTCGCGCCCAGTACGACGGCGAGTGGAGCGACGCGGTCACCCGCAGCGCGCTCGTGCTCAAGCTGCTCACGTTCGCCCCGTCGGGAGCGATCGTCGCCGCGCCGACGACCTCGCTGCCCGAATGGATCGGCGGCGGCCGCAACTGGGACTACCGCTTCACCTGGCTCCGCGACGCGAGCTGGACACTCGACGCGATGCTCCGGCTCGGCTTCCACGACGAGGCCCACGCGTTCTTCTGGTGGCTGATGCACGCCTCGCGGCTGACGCAGCCGCGGCTGCAGATCCTCTACCGCATCGACGGCTCGGTCCACACCGAGGAGGAGGAGCTCGACGAGTTCGCCGGGTACCGCGGCTCGGCGCCCGTCCGCGTCGGCAACGGCGCGCGCGACCAGGAGCAACTCGACCTGTACGGCGCCGTGCTCCAGGCGATCTGGCTCTACGGGAAGGAGGTCGGGCGCCTCGACGGGGACACCGGCAAGGAGGTCGCGCGCATCGCCGACTACGTCGCCGAGCGCTGGCGCGACCGCGACAACGGCATCTGGGAGGTGCGCGACGACCGGACGGACTACATCCAGTCGAAGGCCCTCTGCTGGGTCGCGCTCGACCGCGCGTGCAAGCTCGCCGAGAGCGGGCTCATCCCCGACCGCCACGAGCGCTGGCGCAGCGCCGCCGACCAGGTGCAAGCGTTCGTCGACGA
>DASSMZ010000226.1:0-5721 GCA_035688325.1 Gaiellaceae bacterium | reverse complement strand
ACGATCGCGAATCCGGACGTGCCGGTGACGGTGGTCGACTACCCGTGAGGTGACGGCTCGTACGTGGCCACGGAGGTCTGGAAGGGCCGGCCCGATGACTGGAACTCAGGGACGACGACCTCCGCGATGCCCTGCTCTGTCCGGCGGGGGTCGAGCAGATTTTCGCGATGGTGCTCCGAGTTCAGCCATCCGTCGGCGGCCACTCGTTCGGTGGCCGTGAAGCAGGCCGAGCCTGCCGCTTCCCAGCAGCGTCAGGGTTCCGATCACGACCAGCGCGACCACGAACGAGGGCTCAACGGGCTGGTGGAGTCACCGGTCGAAGTGAACTACGCCAGTCAACCGTAGAAGGGTGATGGATCAACCAGCCGCCCCGACCCGATACTTGGCATGCAACCGAGACGCGCCCCGATGCGGCGGGGGCGACCTCGGAGACACGAAGGGCCTCAATGCGGCGGGGCCTGACGACTTACCTGCGGCTCTCTCTCACGGGAGACACGAAACGGGGCCTGGCGGCGGCCCCGTTTCGCGTTGCCTGGAGAAAACCCCCTTCAGGGTGAGGCGCGCCCGCCCGGCCTGAGCAAGATGCGACCCATAGCGTTGATCGTCCGCCTGGGCCGCAGAGACGGGCGACACGCAGATCGAAAGGGGCGACCGACGGGTCGCCCCTTTCTTTTGCCTACGGCGGGGGCACGGCCGGCTCCTCCGGCTCGCCGATCGCCTCGATCACCACCGCTGCGAGGACGATCGCGCCGCCGATCAGGGTCGACGTGCCCGGCCGCTCGCCCAGCGCGATCCAGACCCAGAGCGGGCCGAGGACGATCTCGAGCAGCGTGATCAACGCGACCTCCGCGGCCGGGATCAGGCGGGCGCCGATCGTCAGGAAGATCAATCCGAGCCCGATCTGACCGACGCCGAGCCCGATCAGCAGCGCCAGATCCCTGCCGTCGACCTCGCTCACCGACGCGAACGGCGCGGCGAAGACGAAGACGAGCGCCTGCGAGAGGCACGTCGCCGGCGCCATCGAGACCTCGCGCTGGTGGCGCGTGATCACGATCACCGCGGCGAAGCTGATCGACATGAACAGCGAGAGCGCGATGCCGGCGGCGCCCGGGTGGCTCGGCCCGCCGACCATCAGGCCGACGCCGGCGAGGGCGACCGCCATCGCGATCCACGTCCGCCGCCTGACGGACTCGCCGACGAACGTCCCGAGCACCGCGGCCAGGATCGGCGAGATCGCCTGGAAGAAGAGGACGTTCGCGACCGACGTGTAGTTGAGCGCGACGATGAACGCGCCCGACGAGGCGGCCATCAGCGCCGCGACGGCGAGGCCTGCCTTGCCGATCGCCCGGAACGACCGCACGACCTGGCCTCGCTCGGCCACGGCCACGAACGCGAACAGGCCGAGCACAGCGAAGAATGCGCGCCCGGCGAGCTGCGTCCCGATGTTGACGGTCAGCTCGCGCTGCAGGAGCCCGGCGGTCGACCACGCGACCGCGGCCAGCGCCACGTACAGCCGCCCGCGGCGGTGCTGGCGCGTGAGCTCGACAGCGACGGTCGCGGAGGTCACGGCCGGAGCCTAGTGTCCGCGTCGTGGCGCGCTACGTCGGGCGGGAGAACGTGCGGAAGCGGCTCGAGCCTTTGGCCGGGGAGGCAGGGCGGACTGTCTACGCCGGCGGGTCGGCTCGGATCGAGACGTCGGACGAGACGCTCACGGTGACGCCGCCGTTCGGGCTCTCGCACGAGGCGAGCTACCCCCGCGTCGAGCTCGGGCCGCTGTTCGAGGCGCTCCGGCGCGACCACGTGGTGGCCGCCGTGCTCGTGCGGCGCGGAGGGTTCGCAGTCGGCGTCTTCGAGGGCGAGCGGCTCGTCGCGTCGAAGGTCGGCGCGCGCTTCGTCAAGGGCCGCCACAAGAAGGGCGGCTCGTCCGCGAATCGCTTCCGGCGGCGGCGCGAGGAGCAGGAGCGCGAGCTGCTCGACGCCGCGACCGACACGGCGCGAGCGGTGCTCGGACCGTACCGCGACCGGATCGAGTACCTGGCGCTCGGCGGCGACCGGGGCGCTGCGACCGAGGTTGCCGACCGTCTCCCGCGGCTCGCCGGCCGTCGGCTCGAGCGGCTCTTCGACGTGCCCGACCCGCGGCAGCGCGTGCTCGAGCGGCTGCCCTACGACCTGTACGCGGCACTCGTGGAGCTGGATGGCTGAGCCGTGATTCGCGCTCGGCGCCGCGTGTCTACACTGGCTTCTTCGCCGTCGACAGGGAGGAGAACCCATGGCAGTCCGCCCGATTCCCGAGGGGTACCACAACCTGCAGATCTACCTCGCCGTCGAGGACGCGTCGGAGGCGATCGACTTCTACAAGCGGGCTTTCGGCGCCGAGGAGACCATCCGGATGCCGGGCCCGGACGGCTCGGTGGCGCACGCCGAGCTGCAGATCGGCGACTCGAAGCTGATGCTGTCCGATCCGTTCCCGCAGTCGAGCGTGCGGCCGCCGTCGGAGCGGGGAGGGCCGACCGCTTCGGTGTTCATGTACGTCGACGACGCGGACGCGGTGTTCGAGCGGGCGCAGGCCGCGGGCGCGACGGTGACCGCACCGCTCGAGAACATGTTCTGGGGCGACCGCTTCGGCTCGCTCACCGACCCGTTCGGCCACGTGTGGTCGGTGGCGACGCACGTCGAGGACGTCCCCGAGGACGAGATGGCGCAGCGCGCCGCGTCGGCGATGGCCGAGATGGGCGCGAGCTAGCGCCCGTCTCCGCCGCCCGGCGAAGACGTCACACATCCGGCACAGAGCCGTCACCCACGCGTGACGGCTCTGCTGCTGCCATGCCGGCATGGACGGGCGGCCCACGGTCAGGCAGGTCTACGCGCTCGCAGCCGCGCTCTGCGAGCGAGCCGGAGAGGCGTTCCCGGAGACGTTCGACCAGGCGTCCGAGCTGATCGAGCGGCTGCGGCTCGAGCTCGGGCACCCGGCCCCTCGGCTCTCGGACGTCTTGCTCGCTCCGCGGCGCCGCAGGCGGAGGCGGCGCGGGCGGCCACGGTTCACTCGCGACCACGACCGGAGGGCGAGCGAGGTCGCAGCCGAGCTCGCACGCGAGATGCGCTAGCCGGGCCGACAATCGAGAGACGCCCCGCTCAGGCCGGAGCCGCGGCGCGCCGGGCGAAGACGTTCTCGAGCGCGGCCTGCAGCCCGACCGCGACGGCACCGGTGAGCACGGCCGCCTCGCCGAGCGCCGAGACCGCGATCCGCGGCGGAAACGGCAGCCACTCCGCGAGGAGCCGCGCGACCGGCTCGAGCAGGAGGTCGCCGTTGGCGCCGATGCCGCCGCCGAGGACGACCAGCTCGACGTCCGCCACCGCAGCGACAGGCGCGAGGTGGAGCGCGATGCGGCGAGCGACCTCCTCGACCACCTTGCGCGCGGCGCGGTCACCGGTGCGCGCCGCCGCGAACAGCGCCGGTGGGTCCGCGAAGCTCGTCTGTTCTCGCGCCAGCTCGGCGATCTGCGGCGCCGCAGGGTCGACCGCCTCGCCGAGCTCGCCGAGCGCGAAGTCGAGCTCGCCGGCCGCGCCGTTCCGCCCGCGGTGCAGCTCGCCGCCGAGGACGAGGCCTGCGCCCATGCCTGTGCCGACGGAGAGGAAGACGAAGTCGCTCACGCCGCGCGCGACGCCCTGCCACTGCTCTCCGAGCGCCGCGAGGTTGATGTCGTTCTCGAGCGCGATCGGTAGGTCGAGGGCGTCTCGTAGCTCGTCCGCGAAGCGGCGACCCTCGAGGCCGGCGACGTTCTCGACGAGCTTCAGCGTGCCGTCGTCGGCGACGACGCCTGGGACCCCGACGATGACGCTGTCGACGAGCCGAGGGTCGAGGCCTGCCGTCCCGAGGAGCGAGTCGCGCAGTCGACGGATGGCCTCGATCGCGTCCGCCGCGTCGGCGACGGCGAGCTCGACGTCCTGCCGCGCGCGGATCGCCCCGCCGAGGTCGCAGACGGCGCCCCGCACGAAGCGCGCCCCGAGGTCGAGCCCGAGCACGACCGCGGCGTCGGCGACTGGCTCGAAGTAGACGGCGCCGTACCTCGGGCCTTCGGGTCCGCGCGCGGCTTCGCGCACCAAACCCGCGTCGAGCAGCGATCGCAGCGCGAGCGACACTGTCGGCTTCGAGATGCCCGAGCGGCGGGCGATCTCGGCGCGCGAGATCGGCGAGCCCGCGCGGATCGCCTCGAGCACGGTGCGCTCGTTCAGGGCACGAAGAAGCGGCGGGGTGGCACGGCCCGTAGCGGCCATCTCGGCAATGACACTAACGGAACGAGCGCCTGTTTCCTAGGCTTGACTCTGGTCGCTCCGGGTGAGAGAGTCACCTCGTCTGGGTTCCTTACACGTTTCGCGTGCCCGGAGGTTGCCGCGCTGCACAGGATCGGAGTCCGGGAGTGAAGCTCGCCGTCGTCGGCGGTGGGTCGACCTACACCCCCGAGCTGGTCGCCGGCCTCGCGCGGGAGCGCGAGCGGCTCGACCTGCGAGACGTGGTCCTGCAGGACGTCGACGCCGAGCGGCGCGACGTCGTCGGCGGCCTCGCGAAGCGCATGCTCGACGCCGCCGGGTACGACGGCACGCTCGCCGTCAGCGACGACCTCGACCGCGCGCTCGACGGCGCCTCGTTCGTGCTCATCCAGCTCCGCGTCGGCGGTCAGCAGGCGCGCCTCTCCGACGAGACGCTCCCGCTCGCCTGCGGCTGCATCGGCCAGGAGACGACGGGCGCCGGCGGGCTCGGGAAGGCGCTGCGCACCGTCCCGGTCGTGCTCGAGATCGCGAGCCGCGTCCGCGAGCTCGCCGCCGACGACGCGTGGATCGTCGACTTCACGAACCCGGTCGGGATCGTCACGCGCAGCCTGCTCGACGCGGGGCACCGCGCGGTCGGGCTCTGCAACGTCGCGATCGGGCTCCAGCGCTTCGCCGCGCGCGTGCTCGACGCCGAGCCGAACCGGGTCGTGATCGACCAGGTCGGCCTCAACCACCTGACCTGGGTGCGGCGGATCCTGCTCGACGGCGACGACGTGCTGCCCGACCTGCTCGCCCGCCACGCCGACGAGCTGGCCGACCACGTCGACCTGCCGCGGGACCTGATCGAGCGGCTCGGCACGATCCCGTCGTACTACCTCCGCTACTTCTACCTCCACGACGAGGTGCTCCGCGAGCAGCTGGTCGGCACCCCGCGGGCGGCCGAGGTCGCCGAGATCGAGCGCAAGCTGCTCGAGCTCTACCGAGACCCGAGCCTCACGACGAAGCCGAAGCTGCTCGAGAAGCGCGGCGGCGCCTTCTACAGCGAGGCGGCGACGCAGCTCGTCGCGTCGCTCGCGAGCGACGAGGGCGACCTCCAGGTCGTCGACGTCCGCAACGACGGCACGCTCGCGGGGCTCGCCGCCGACGACGCCGTCGAGGTTCCGGCTCGCATCACCGCCCGAGGCCCCGAGCCGATCGAGCAGCCGCCGCTCGCGCCGGAGCTGCTCGGCCTGACGCAGCACGTCGCCGCCTACGAGCGCCTCGCGACGCGAGCCGCGATCGAAGGCGACCGCGACCTCGTCCACAAGGCGTTGCTCGCGCACCCGCTCGTCGGCCAGGTGGCGCCGGCCGAGGAGCTCACCGAGCAGCTGCTCGCCGCCGACCGCGAGCACCTGCCGCAGTTCTTTACGCCGGAGCGAGCATGAGCGCGCCGCTCGTGCTCGCGATCGACGG
>DASSMZ010000220.1:0-12216 GCA_035688325.1 Gaiellaceae bacterium | reverse complement strand
GCCTCAGCCGCGCACGACTCTCCGCCCTCTCGGTGGTCGTCTTCCGCGGGCCGGTCACGCTCGGCGAGCTCGCCGCCGCCGAGGGCGTGCGCTCGGCGACGATGAGCGGGATCGTGAACGGGCTCGAGCGCGACGGGCTCGTGCGGCGTCGCCCGCATGGCCGCGACCGGCGTGCGGTGAGCATCGAGCCCACGCCGAAGGGACGCCGCTTGCTCGACCGCGCCCGCGCGGCGCGCATCGAACGGATCGCCTCGCGGCTCGACGACCTGTCCGCCGAGGAGCTCGACGCGCTCGCCCGCGCGGCCGCGCTGCTCGAGGCGCGCTTCTCGAGGCGCTAGCCGCCGAGCTGCGCGAGCGCCGCGCGCGCCTGCTCGACCGCGAGCACGTGTCCCTTCGGCGCCGCGATCGAGATCGCATGCTCGAGGGCCGTTCGCGCCTCGACGTCGCGACCGGCGAGCTGCGCGACCTCGGCGCGGGCAAAGGCGAGGTCGAGGTGCAGGATGACGAAGTCGCGCGGCTCGATCAGGTCTGCGGCCTCGGCGAGCTGTGCGTTCGCCCCTTCGAAGTCGCCGCGCCTCGCGCTCACGACGCCGCGGACGATGCGCGCGCGCGCGTGCGGCTCGAAATCGTCCGCCTGGCCCATCTGCTCGGCCTCCGCGGCGAGCGCGAGCGCCTCCTCGTCCCGCCCGACCTTGATGCTGAGGTGCGCCTGGTAGCCCACCACCGTGGAGAGGTAGCCCGTGCCGGCCTGCTGCTCGAGCACGTCGCGCCCGCCGGCGAGCTCGTGGAGCCCCTGCTCGAAGTCGCCCGCGTAGAGCTCGAGCTCGGCCACCATCATCGACGTTCCCGACCAGAAGAGCCGGTCGCCGAGGTCGAGCAGCTGGGCGCGCCCGGCTGCCAGGGCGTTCCGTCCCTCCTCGACCTGCCCCGTCATCGCGATCGTCGCCGCGCGGATCATCGTGACGAGCGCGCCGATCCGCACCGAGGCCGTCTCGGCCTCGATCTCGTCGCAGAGCACGAGCACGTCGTCGGCCGGCATCGGCCCCCACCACGCCGCCCACATCAGCCAGACGCGGATGTCGTCGGCAAGCCGCGGAGACGCGGTCGTCGACCGCGCGAGCGCCTCGCTCCAGTACTCGCTCGCGCGGACGCCGTCACCCGACCAGGCCGTGAAGGTGCCCAGCAGCCGCAACGCCCAGATCGCGCCTTCCACGTCCCCGAGGCGCTCGAGCTCGGCCAACGAGCGGCCGACCAGCTCGAGCGCCTCGGCCAGCGTCCCCGTCGGGTCGCTCCCCACCCGTTCCTCGACCGCGGCGAGGACGGCGCGCGCCAGCAGCCGCTCGTCGCCCGCGGCGCGTGCGGCGGCCTCGGCCTCCTGCCGGACCTCCGCCGCCTGCTGGTAGTCGCCGAGGTCCGCGATCATGATCGCGAGGTCGAGCCGCGCCTCCGGCGCAGCCGCGGCCTCCGGCGGGAGCAGGCCCACGGCCCGGCCCTGGAGGGCGGCGGCAGCAGAGACGTCCCCGCGCTCGCGCGCACGCTCCGCGCTCTTCAGCAGCCGTGCGGCGCCTCGCTCGGCGAGCGCGGCCGCGGCGGCGTCGAGCGGGCCGAGCTCGGCGCGGTAGCGGTAGGCCTGCTCGAGGTGGTAGCCGACGATCTCGTCGAGCTCCACGAGCGCCGGCCCGTGCTCCTCGAGCCAGACCGCGAACCGCTCGTGCAGCAGCGCCCGCGTCGCCTTCGGCAGCGCCTCGTAGGCCGTGTCGCGGATCAGCAGGTGGCGGAAGCGGTAGGCGTCGTCGTCGGGAAGCAGCGCCGGCTCCGGCCGCACGAGATCCTTGCGGACGAGGGTCACGAGGCGCCCGTCGACCTGCGGCTCGTCCGGCGCGAGCGCCAGCACCGCGCCGCGGTGGAACACCTGGCCCTCGACGGCGCCGCGCTCGAGCACGCCGCGCTCGCCCGGCTCGAGCTGGTCGAGCCGCGCGGCGAGCAGCGCCTGGATCGTCGGAGGCACGGCGATGTCGCGCTCGCCCTCGCCCGTCATCGCGACCATCTCCTCGACGAAGAGCGGGTTGCCGCCGGATGCCTCGAGGATCCGCGCGCTCAGGTCGTCGTCGATGCCGTCGCCGAGCGCCGCGAGCAGCTCGGCCGTCTCGGCCCGCGCGAGCGGTTCCAGCGACACGTTGCTCGCGTTCAGCTTCCCGCCGCCCCAGGTCGGCCGCGCGTCCAGCAGCTCGGGCCGGGCCATGCAGAGCAGCAGGATCGGCGCGTCGCGGCTGAGGTCGGCGACGTGCTCGATGAGATCGAGGAAGGTCGGCTCGCCCCAGTGGAGGTCGTCGAAGAGGACGACGAGCGGGCGCTCGGCGGCGACGGACTCGAGCAGCTTCCGGAACGCCCACGCGATCTCCTCGGGCGAGGCGGCGGCGGAGTCGTCGCCGAGGATCGAGGCGAGCGGCCCGCCGGCGCCGTCCGGCGCCAGCCGCTTCACGACCTCGGTCACGGGCCAGTAGCTGATCCCTTCGCCGTACGAGAGACAGCGCCCGCCGACCACCGTCGCGCCGTCGAGTCGCGCGAGGAACTCCTGCGCGAGCCGCGACTTGCCGACGCCGGCGGCGCCGAGGATCGTGAACAGGTGGCACGAGCGCTCGCTGACGACGTGGTCGAACGCGTCCTCCAGCAGGCGCTGCTGCCGCTGCCGGCCGATCATCGGCGCGTCGTGGCGCCGGTCGGGCATCCCGGGCTGGACGGAGAGCAGCCGGTACGCCGTCAGCGGCTCGCTCTTGCCCTTCGCCTCGAGCGGGGCGGCAGGCTCGGCCTCGACGGCGGCGCGCACGAGCCGGTACGTCTCGTCGCCGAGCAGGACCTCGCCCGGCTGCGCGCCCTGCTCGAGCCGCGCCGCGACGTTCACTGCGTCGCCGGTGGCGAGCCGCTCGTCCGTCCCCGTCACGACCTCGCCCGTGTTGACGCCCATGCGCAGCTCGAGCCGCGTCCCGTAGCCGCGCTCGAGCTCGTCGTTCAGCTCGCCGAGACCGGCCCGCAGCTCGTCGGCCGCGCGCACCGCTCGCAGCGCGTCGTCCTCGTGCACGGCCGGGACGCCGAAGACGGCCATCACCGCGTCGCCGATGAACTTCTCGACCGTGCCACCGTGGCGCTCGACGATCGCCTTCGCCGTCTCGAAGTAGCGCGACATCACGTGCCGCAGGCTCTCCGGGTCGATCCGCTCGCCGAGCGCCGTGGAGCCGGTCACGTCGCAGAAGAGCACCGTGACGACCTTGCGCACCTCGCGGGCCGGCACGGCGGCGGCGAGCGGCGCGCCGCAGGAGTCGCAGAAGCGCGCTCCCTCCCGGTTGTCGGCCCCACAGCTCGTGCAGACGAGCACGGCTCAGCTTAGGGCGATCTCGGTCTCCGGGTCGAAGAAGTGCAGCGTGGCCGGGTCGACGGCGAGCGTCAGCACCTCGCCGCGGTCGCAGGACGAGCGGGAGCTGAGACAGGCGCAGAACTCGGATCCCGAGTCGAGCTGGAGCGCGTCGGGGTCGAGGTGCACGATCACCTGCGAGCCGACCGGCTCGGCCAGCGCGACCGGCGCCCGCAGCACCGGATGCCCGCAGCCGTCCGTCGCGAGCTCCAGGTGCTCGGGCCGGAGGCCGACGATCACGTCGCCCCCGGCACGGCTCGCCACCGACGCGGGCAGCAGCCTCGTCGGGAGCTCCAGGTTCGTCGCCCCGAAGCTGGCCCGAAGCGTCCCGTTCGAGCCTTCGAGCCGCGCGCGGACGAAGTT
The DNA here is from genome assembly GCA_035688325.1 of Gaiellaceae bacterium. Lineage (GTDB taxonomy): Bacteria > Actinomycetota > Thermoleophilia > Gaiellales > Gaiellaceae > AC-32. The sequence goes on along the minus strand of DASSMZ010000220.1, from coordinate 8,444 downwards.
CATCGCCGGCGAGCCGATGAAGCCGGCCACGAACACGTCTGTGGGCTTCGCGTACAGCGCCTGCGGCGTGTCGATCTGGATCACGCGGCCGTCGCGCATGACGGCGACGCGGTCGCCCATCGTCATCGCCTCGACCTGGTCGTGCGTGACGTACATCGTCGTCGTGCCGAGCTCGTTCTGGAGGCGCTGGATCTCGGCGCGCATCTGGACGCGGAGCTTCGCGTCGAGGTTCGAGAGCGGCTCGTCCATCAGGAAGGCGGCCGGATCCCGCACGATCGCACGGCCCATCGCGACCCGCTGGCGCTGCCCGCCCGAGAGCTGGGCCGGCTTGCGGTCGAGCAGCTCGGTCAGCGCGAGCTTGTCGGCCGCCGCCTCGACGCGCTCGCGGGTCTCGTGCTTCGGCCGGTGCCGCAGCCGCAGGCCGAAGCCGATGTTCTCGCGCACGGTCATGTGCGGGTAGAGCGCGTAGCTCTGGAAGACCATCGCGATGTCGCGGTCCATCGGGTGGAGGTCGTTGACGACACGCCCGCCGATGTGGATCTGGCCCTCGCTCAACTCCTCCAGGCCGGCGGTCAGGCGGAGCACCGTCGTCTTGCCGGAGCCCGACGGGCCGACGAGCACCAGCAGCTCGCCGTCGGCGATCTCCAGGTCGACGTGGTCGACCGCGACCGTGCCGCCGGGAAAGACCTTCGTGACGCCTTCGAGCGTGACGCTCCCCATCGCTCAGCCTCCGTTCGCGTGTCGTGCGATCAGGTCGCGGTACCAGAGCGCGCTGCGCTTCGGGACGCGGCGCTGGTCGTCGAAGTCCACCGCGACGATCCCGAAGCGGCTGTCGTAGCCGTGCTCCCACTCGAAGTTGTCGAGCAGCGACCAGACGTAGTAGCCGCGGACGTCGACGCCCTCCGCGACCGCGCGCTCGACGGCCGCGATGTGGTCGCGGAGGTACGCGACCCGCTCCGGGTCCTCGACGACGGACTGGCCGTCGACCGGCGGATCGTCGAAGGAGGCGCCGTTCTCGGTGATCACGAGCGGGATCGCGCCGTAGTCGCGCCGCAGCCGCAGCAGCAGGGCCGTCAGGGCGCTCGGCTCGACCGTCCAGCCCATCGCCGTCCGCGGGCCCTCAGCCCGGACCTCCTCGACGCCGAGCGGCCCGTCGCCGGGGAGCGCCACGGCCGGCTGGTAGAAGTTCACGCCGAGGAAGTCGATCGGCGCCGCGATCTCGTGCAGGTCGCCGTCGTGCACGAAGTCGAACGGCCCGACCCGCTCGCTGTACAGCTCGAGCATGTCGGGCGGATACGAGCCTCCGAGCACCGGGTCGAGGAACCAGCGGTTGCGGTGCCCGTCGAGGCGACGGACGGCGTCCGAGTCGCCGGAGACGTGCGTCAGGTCGAGCGTGATGCCGAGCTCGCCGGCGCCGCCGCCCTCGCGATACGCCCGCGCCGCGCGCCCGTGGGAAAGAAGCACGTGGTGGGCGGCTGCGAGGGCGGCGCGCCAGTCCTTGATGCCCGGCGCCTTGACGCCGAGGCCGTAGCCGAGGAACGACGTCACCCAGGGCTCGTTGTGCGTGACCCACGCGTCGACGCGGTCGTCGAGCGCATCGAAGACGAGCTGCGCGTACTCGGCGAAGCGGTCGACGACGTCGCGCGAGGCCCAGCCGCCCTCGTCCTGGAGCCGCTGCGGCAGGTCCCAGTGGTACAGCGTCGCGAGCGGCGCGATCCCGCGCTCGAGCAGCCCGTCGACGAGGCGGCGGTAGAAGTCGAGGCCCTTCGGGTTCGCCGGCCCGCGGCCGTCGGGCTGGACGCGCGGCCAGGCGATCGAGAAGCGGTAGCCGTCGAGCCCGAGCGAGCTCATCAGGTCGAGGTCGTCCGGCCAGCGGTGGTAGTGGTCGCACGCGACGTCGCCGGTGTCGCCGTTCGCGACCTTGCCGGGGGTGTGGCAGAAACGGTCCCAGATCGACTCGCCCCGCCCGTCGGCGTGCGTCGCGCCTTCGATCTGGAAGGCGGCGGTCGCGGCGCCCCAGATGAACTCGCGCGGAAACACGGCTACCCCTTCACCGCCCCGCGCATGATTCCGCCGATGATGTGGCGGCCGAGGACGAGGAAGACGACGAGCAGCGGCAGGATCGAGACGAACGTCCCGGTCAGGACGAGCGCGTAGTCCTGGACGTAGCCGCTCGCGAGCGTCGACACCGCGACCTGGACGGTCGGGTTCCGTGGGCTCAGGACGACGAGCGGCCAGAAGAAGTCGTTCCAGGTCGTCATGAACGTCAGCAGCCCGAGAACGGCGGCGACCGGGCGGACGGCCGGCCAGATGACGTGCCGGAAGACGCCGAACGTGTAGCAGCCGTCGACGGTCGCGGCGTCGATCAGCTCGTTCGGAACCGAGCCGGCGATGTACTGGCGCATCAGGAAGACGCCGAAGGCCGAGGCCAGGTTCGGCGCGATCACCGCCATCAGGTGGTTCGTCCAGCCGAGGTGGATCATCTCGATGTAGAGCGGGATCACGCCGAGCTGGACGGGCACGAGCATGGTCGCGATCACGGTCACGAACAGGAACTTCTGGCCGCGGAAGCGGAGCTTGGCGAAGGCGAAGCCGGCGAGCGCGCTGAAGAAGACGACGGACGCCGTGACGACCAGGGCGACGATCGCCGAGTTGAGGAGGGCCGTCCAGAAGTCGACGTTCACCTCGCCCGAGTCGAACAGCCGGTGCAGGTTGTGCCAGAGCTGGTTCCCCGGCGTCAGCACGGGCGGGTAGGCCGCGACCGCCGAGTTGTCGTGCGACGCGACGACGAGCGACCAGTAGAGGGGGAAGGCCGAGACGAGCGCGACGACGATCAGGAAGACGTAGGTCAGCGGCCCGGCCGCTCCCAGCTTCCTCGACAGCGGGCGCCGCCGTCCTCGGACGCGGGCCTCGTGCGCGACGGCGGCCATCAGGCCTCCGCCGATCGGATGCGCCGGACGATCAGGTAGTTCACGAGCGAGATCACGCCGATCAGCAGGAACAGCGCCCAGCCGATCGCGGCGGCGTAGCCGAAGTCGAACTGCGTGCCGGCGAACGCCTTCTCGTAGAGGTACATGACGACGGTCTGGTACTGGCGGGCAGAGCCGCCCGTCGCGCCCTGCTTGAGCGGCTCGAAGAGGTACGGCTCGGTGAAGAGCTGCAGGCCGCCGATCGTCGAGACGATCACCGTGAAGATGATCGTCGGGCGCAGCAGCGGGACCGTCACGTGCCGGAACTGCCGCCACGGCTTCGCGCCGTCGATCGCCGCCGCCTCGTAGAGCTCGTCGGGGATCCCCTGCATCGCCGCGAGGTAGATCAGCGCGTTGTAGCCGGCCCAGCGCCAGGTGACCATCACCGAGAGCGCGAGCCACGACGAGAGCCGCCCCGCCTCCCAGTTGACGGCGGGGATCCCGAAGAGGCCGAGGACGTAGTTGACGAGGCCGTAGTCGTGCGAGAAGAGCTGGGTGAAGATGAGCGCGACGGCGACCAGCGAGGTCACCTGCGGGAGCAGGACGAACATCCGGAAGAACGTCCGCGCCCGCAGCTTCGTATTCAGCACGTACGCGAGGAAGAGCGCGAACGCGAGCTGCGGGATCGTCGAGATGAGGAAGATCCCGAGCGTGTTCTCGACGGCGTTCCAGAAGTACGAGTCGTGGATCAGCGCGGTGAAGTTGTCGAGCCCGACGAAGCTCCAGTTCGGATTGAGCAGCGTCCGGTCGGTGAGCGCGACCCAGGCCGTGTAGCCGAGCGGGAACAGGCCGAAGGCGCCGAAGAGGACGAAGAACGGCGAGACGTAGAGGTACGGCGCCGCTCTCGAGTCGAGCCGGTGCAGCCTGCTGCGGAGCATGCGGCGCGAGCGTCCCCGGACCGGAGCCTCCACAGCCGTCTGTTCGCTCACGCCGTCCTCACCTCCTTCGGCGCCACGCCCGGCAAGGGGCCCGGCTCGAGCCCGAGGGCGTTGCTCGAGCCGGGCGTGTCCTCACCGTCGGGGCAAACCGCCTAGGCGACCGACTTGACGTCCTTCAGGAACTGCTTCCAGGACGCGGACGGGCTCTGCTTGTGCTGCTCCACTCGCTGGATCGCGTTGCTGACCGCGGTCTGGATGTCTCCCTGGTGCGGACCCAGGATCTGCTTCTTCAGCTTCATCGCCGAGGTCCCGAAGATCTTTCCGACCGGAGCGTTGCTGAAGAACGGGTTCTTGAAGGCGAGCACCGCCTTGCTGTTCAGCAGCTTCGGCTGGCTCGGCAGGTTGCCGGTGTGCTTGAAGATGTACGCCTCCGAGGCCGGCGACGTCAGGAACTTGATCAGGTCGTACGCCTCCTTCTGGTGGGAGCCCTGCTTCGGGATGGTCAGGAACGAGCCACCCCAGTTGCCGCCGCCGCCGGGGACGGCTGCGATGTCCCACTTACCGGCCGTCTTCGGCGCCTGTCCCTGGATGTACCCCATCATCCAGGCGGGGCAGGTGACCGTCGCGAACGTGCCCTTCTTGTAGCCGGTGTTCCAGTCGTTCGAGAAGGCGGCGAGGCCGGCGCTCTCACGCGACTGCACGCCTTGCATGGTCACGTTCCAGGCGGACTTCACCTTCGGGTTCGAGCCGACGATCACCTTGCCGTGGGCGTCGTAGTAGGCCGGGTTCAGCTGGCCGATGATCGCGTTGAACACGTTGCTGCCGGAGTCGAAGAAGGAGACACCCTTCGGCGAGTGCTTCTCGAAGCGCTTGCCGACGGCCATGTACTGCTGCCAAGTCGGCCAGAGCGCCGAGACGGCGGCGCGGCTCGTCGGCAGACCGGCCCGCTTGAACAGGTCCTTGCGGTAGCAGATCGCGAGGCTGCCGACGTCGGTGCCGAGGCCGATCTGCGCCCCGTTCGGGGCGATCGACTGCTGCCACTTCCAGCTGAGCCACTGGTTCTGCAGCGAGCCCGCTCCGAGCTTCTTGAGATTCACGAACAGGTTCGGCTGCGACTTGAACTGCGCGATGAACCCGACCTCGACCGACTCGATGTCGTCGGCGCCGGAGCCGACGGCGAGGTGCTTCGCCAGGTTCGCGTGGTGATCGGCGTAGCTCTCGATGTCTTCCTTGATGTCGATGTTCGGATGGGTCTTCTCGTATTGCGTGTAGAGGTCGTGGTAGCCGAAGTCGCCGAACAGGCCGACCCGGAGCGTGACCGTGTCGCGGCGGCTCCCCGAGGCCGTGCTCGCCACCACCGCGGTGGCGACCAGCCCGAGGACCACGAGGAGCGCTGCCACGCTCGAGGCGCGGCGCCGCGGGGTCTTCAGGAACGTCTTCATCTCTGCTGCTGCCTCCCTTTGCGAGATTCCGTGACTCGACTGCCCCGCGGCTGCGGCTCGTTCGTGAGCCGCCGCCGAGCCTGCTACCCCACCTCCTTGCTCGTGAGCGTCCGTTCCCTCGGCGCTCGGCCACCGGATGAAGCCCTCACCACGAGCCGGGTCGGCACGAGCTCCCGCGCCGGCGCCGCCTCGGGCTCCTCGATCATGCGGGCGAGCCCGACGGCGGCGGCCTCGCCCAGTGCGTGCATGTCCTGCCGGACGGTCGTCAGCTGCGGCTGGATGAGCGATGCGAGCCCGATGTCGTCGAACCCGACGATCGCCAGGTCTTCGGGCACGCGGACACCGAGCTCGTTCGCCGCACGTAGTGCGCCGGCGGCCATCAGGTCGCTCGCCGCGAAGATCGCCGTCGGCGGCTTGGCCAGCTCGAGCAGCTGCCGCGTCCCGCGGTAGCCGCTCTCGTCGTAGAAGTCTCCCTCGACCACGTACTCGACCGGGAGCTCGAGGCCGAGATCGGCGAGCTCGTAGCCGTAGCCGTCGAGACGGTCGGCGCCCGGGCGCGTGCCGAGCGTGCCGGTGATCGTCGCGATGCGCTCGTGCCCGAGCTCGTGCAGGTGCCGGACGGCCAGCCGCGCGCCTTCCTCGTTGTCGGACATGACGAAGCCGGTGCGCGGCCCGCCGAGGTCGGCGTCGACGACGATGCACGGCAGGTCCGAGGCGGCGAGCCGCGCGATCTGCGGGTCACGCCCGTCGAAGCCGAGGACGACCGCGCCGTCGACGCCGTGATGGCCGGCGCGGCGCAGGTAGGAGTGCGTGCCGCCGAAGCCGTTGCCGGGCTCCTCGCTCGCGAACAGGAGCAGGTCGTAGCCGAGCGAGCCGGCTCCGTGCTTGAGTCCGACGAGCACCTCCTGGAAGAACGGGTGGAGCAGGTCGGGGTGGCCGGGGCCCGTGTCGAGGATCACGCCGACGACGTGCGAGCGGCGGCTGACGAGCGTGCGCGCGGCCGCGCTCGGCGTGTAATCGAGCTGCCGGGCGAGCTCCAGGATCCGCTTCCGCGTCGCCTCGCTCACCTCCGGCGACCCGTTGAGGGCACGCGAGACGGTGGCGACGGAGACGCCTGATTTCGCTGCGAGCTGTTGGATGGTGGTCATTTTCGGAAACGTTTCCGGAGTCGAATGGGCGCGAGCGTAAACGTTTCCGGAGATGCTGTCAAGAGGAGCGTCCCGGCTCCGTAGCTAGTACGGAGCCGTTGCAGCGCCTTCGCGGATGGTCTCGACCCGGCTGCGCGCGAAGGTTCCCTGGTGGAGGTCGAGCACACCGTCGGGTACGCCGTCGCGGACGCCCGCGGTAAGGCCGTGGGCCGCGTCGAGTCGCCGCTCTACGGCACGGCGCCCGACCACGCGGACGCGGTCGCGGTCCGCTCGGACGGGCTCCTCCACCGGCACTTCATCGTGCCGGCCACGGCGATCGCGACCGTCGACGACATCAGGGGCCTGCTCGCGCTCAGCCTCGAGCGCCGGCAGCTCACGCGCTTCCTCTAGCGGTGTAAGAGAATCGCGCCGGTGGGACGGCTCGACGGCAAGGTCGCGATCGTCACCGGCGCGGGCGGCGGGATCGGGCGCGCGATGGTGACGCGGTTCGTCGAGGAGGGCGCGCGGGTCGTGGCGGCCGACGTCGACGAGCAGCGGGTCGCGGAGACCGCACGGCTCGCCGGCGCGGAGCACGAGGTCGTCGACGTGTCGGACGCCGAGGACGTCGAGCGGCTCGTGGCGACGACGGTCGAGCGGCACGGGAAGCTGACGACGATCTGCAACAACGCCGCGATCTCGATTCCCGGCGACGTCGCCGAGGTCAGCGTCGCGGACTTCGACCGCACGATCGCGGTCAACCTCCGCGGCGTCTTCCTCGGCTGCAAGTTCGCCGTGCCCGCGCTCCTCGCCGCCGGCGGCGGCTCGATCGTCAACACCGGCTCGGTCAACAGCCTCGTCGCGGAGCCGTTCCTCACGGCGTACGTCGCCTCGAAGGGCGGCGTGCTGATGCTGACGAAGGCCGTCGCGCTCGACTACGCCGACAGGGGCATCCGCTGCAACTGCCTCTGCCCCGGCTGGGTCGACACGCCGATCAACCACCCGCACGCCGAGCGCATGGGCGGGCTCGACGGCGTGCTCGAGAGCCTGCCGGAGTGGCAGCCGATCGGACGCCAGGGCTATCCGGAGGAGATCGCCGCGGCCGCCGTCTACCTCGCCTCGGACGAGTCGGCGTTCATGACCGGCAGCGCCTTCGTGATCGACGGCGCGATGACCGCCCGCTAACGCGAGAACGACACGAGCTCGTTGCGCTCGTCGCCGCCCCTGACGGTCTGCTCGAGGACGGTGCCGATCCCGCGCGCGTAGAACTTGTGGTCGAGCACGCCGGGCTCGAGCGGCGTCCACTCCTTCGTCAGCAGCGCGTTCCCGAAGCGCTCGAACGGCACCGTCACGCGCTCGCCGAGGCGCAGCACCTGGAAGTGGTCCTCGGCCTCGCCCTGCAGGAACTCCTGGCGTGCCGACTGTCCGGGGCGCGGGTGCGCGTACATGAAGATGCCGGGCATCGCGCCGTCCTTGCCCGCGAGCCAGCTGCCCGAGGTGTCCTTGACGTTGCCGTTGCGGTCGAGCTCGGCGGTGTCCTCGCCGAAGTACCAGACGTTGCCGTCGCGGTCCTGCGAGTAGTAGTCGGTCGTCCGCTCCTCGAGCCGGCCGCGGAGGTAGAGCAGGTCGGACACGGCGACCGTCCGCGCCCCGTCGATCGTGCGCGTGCGGTGCGTGACCGTCATCACCTCGCGCGAGGGCCGGCCGTCCTTGACGCCGCGGTAGCGGTAGACGGAGCCCGGGGCGAGCGGGAACCACGGGTTCGTCACGCTCGCGCTGAAGCCCTCGCGCTTCGCCGACCCGCCCCCGCAGCCCGCGAGCAGCACCGTGACGAGGAGGAGCGCGGCGAGCGCCGTCTTCATCAGCCCGAGGCGTCGAGGCGCTCGAGCCCGTCGTCCGGCAGCGTCTCCCAGCTCGCGAGCGAGCGCGTGTAGAGGTGCTTCTTCGGCGCCCCGGGCAGCGGGCCGTCGATCGCCGGCAGCCGGACGCTCGCCTGGTCGGACTCGGGCCACCCGCCGCCGAAGAGGTTCG
>DASSMZ010000219.1:0-27812 GCA_035688325.1 Gaiellaceae bacterium | reverse complement strand
CTTGCGTCGAGCGTCGCGATCGTGCCCTCGACGGCGAACCACGCGCCGTCGGGCGTGATCGAGGCGTAGGCCGAGACGAGCGCCCTGACGACGAACACGCCGTCGCCGTTCTTGACGCAGTCGAGCTTCACCGTGTCGCCGGCGGGTGAACGAGCCGTTGCCGTCGACGGTCACGATCAGCACGACGACGTCCCCGGCCGTGAACGCCGGCAGCGTCGATCCCGCGGGCACGGCCACGAGGACGCGGCCCTTGAGCACGACGGCGAGCTCGATCGTGCCGTCGTCGTCGGTGGTCAGGTAGATGCCCTCGAGCACCAGCTGCCCGTCGTGCCCGACCTGCCTGATGCCGCCGGTCGGCGTCTCGGGCGCGCCGTGCTCGAAGCGCACGTCGCAGTCGACCCTGTCGCCGGGCGCGAGTCCGCCCCCGTCGGCGGCGAGCTGCTTGCCCGTCACGCCCAGGGCGAAGACGCTGCCGCCGGCCGAGACGACGAGCCGCCGGGCGAGGCGCTGGACGACCGTGCCGCGGACGTGGCTCGCCCGCGCGCGGCCGAGGCGGCGAACCGCGGCGGCGGAGAACGTGCCGTCGGGCAGCTTCGCGCCGCGGACGGCGACGAGGCCGCCGACCCTGAAGCGCGCGAGTCCGGAGTGCAGGCGCACGGTCCGGACGGTGCCGTCGCGCGAGGCCGGCGAGCCGGCCGAGGGACTGTCCACCCGGCCGGCTCGTCGGAACGTTCGTTCGGCGGCGGTCGGGCGGCAACCGCACTCCTGCTCGAACCGTGGATCGGCGGCGCGCGTCGGCAGCTTGCGCACGATCCCTCCGGCGAGCCACCGCGTTCGAGGGATAGGCTCGCGCCATGGGCCTGTTCGACGTCCGCGCGGCGCAGCAGCGGCTCGCGGCCGGCAGCGGCGGGTACGAGATCGTCCACCGGTCGCCCGGGCTCGAGATCGGCGTCTACGTGCTCGTCGCGCCGGAGCCCGACCGGCAGGCGCCGCACGAGGACGACGAGGTCTACGTCGTGCTGGAGGGGCGAGGCACGCTCGAGGTCGAGGACGATTCGATCCCGGTCGAGGAGGGCAAGGCGGTCTTCGTCCCGGCGGGCGCCGACCACCGCTTCAGCGGCTACGAGGGGCTGAGCGTGCTCGTGATCTTCAGGCGCCCGGACGAGGCGCGGGCTCCGAGTCCGCCGCCACGAAGTAGCGACGAACCGCGAGTACCGTCGTGAGCAGGATCTTGACGTCGAGCCAGAGCGACCAGTTCTCGATGTAGTAGTTGTCCCACTCGACGCGGTCGGTGAGCGAGGTCTTGCCGCGGAGGCCGTTCACCTGCGCCCAGCCCGTGATCCCCGACTTGACGCGGTGCCGGTCGCCGTAGCGGTAGACGAATTGCTCGAAGCGCCGGACGTACTGCGTCCGCTCGGGCCGCGGTCCGACGAGCGACATGTCGCCCTTGAGGACGTTCAGCAGCTGCGGCAGCTCGTCGAGCGAGAGCGCCCGGAGGAAGCGGCCGACGCCGGTCGTGCGTTCCTCCTGCTCGATCGGCTCGCCTGCGAGCAGGCCGAGCTGCTCGGCGGCCCAGTCGGCGTCGGCCTCGCCGTCCGCGGGCGTGCCGCGCATGGTGCGCAGCTTCAGCATGTCGAACTCGCGGCCGTCGCGGCCGACCCGGGGCTGACGGAAGAAGACGGGCGAGCCGACCGAGAGCCGCACGGCGAGGGCCGCCGCCGCGAGCACCGGCAGGCAGAGGAGGAGCAGGAACGCCGCGACCATTCGGTCGATCGTGTACTTGAGCGCGAACTGCCAGCCCTTGGGGTCGACCCGGTGGGCCGACAGCAGCGGCAGGCCGCCGATGTGCTCGACCGTCAGCCGCCCGTTGACGCGCTCGAACAGGCGCGGCACGAGCGAGACGGAGACGCCGAGCTCCTCGCAGCGCTCCACCTCGCGCAGCAGCACCTCGCTCGGCGCGGTCGAGAACGTGATCACGACGTGCCGGATCCCGAACTGCTCGATCAGCCGCTCGAGGTCCCAGCTCGCTCCGAGCACCGGGAGCGGCAGCGTGGCCTCGTCCAGCGGCTCCTTGTCGACGAAGCCGACCGGCCTGAGGCCGAACTCCGGGTGCTCGAGCAGCCGCCGCGCGGTCAGGGCGCCCACGCGCCCGGCGCCGACGACCAGCGTCGGCCGCGCCGCCTCGCGCTCGAGCCGGGCGCGCAGGTGCGCCCAGTCGAGCGCCACGCGCCCGGCCGTGAGGTAGACGGCGCTGAACGCCAGCAGCCGGAGCGACTGCGGCGCGAGATCGGCGACGTTGCCCGGAAGCAGGATGCGCAGCGAGACGAGGGCCATCGAGGCCAGCACCGTCGCGACGACCACGTTCCGGGCGCTGTCGAGCATCGAGAGGCGCAGGTGCCACGAGTACATCCCGCGCATGTGGAGGAAGAGGACGGCCAGGCCCGCGTAGACCAGCAGCCACGCGGCGGGCATGTCGACGACCCCGGCTCCGCTAGAGCCCAGCTGCGACATGACCGCCGCGGCGAGCACGAGCACCACGTCGAGCGCGAGCGCGCCCCGGGCCCACGAGCCCGGCACGGGCCGCCTGAGCGCAAGCTCCCGCCCGCCCTGCAGCTCCAGGCTCTCCAGAGCCGGCAGGGGCTCGGCGTTGACCGACCGCATCGCCATTGGGCCGCCGCTCTCGGTTGTCTGGCTAGTTCCGCGCCTTGCCGAACTTGCGCAGCACTGCCCCGGCCGCGAGCAGAATCGCTCCGCCGGCAGCGAGCAGCGTCAGGTCGAGACCGGTGAAGGGCAGCCCTCCATGGGTCTTCACGGCCTGCGCCCCCAGTGCCTGCTGAACCGCACCCTGCACGCCGACGTGCGGGTATCCCTGCAGCGCGGCGCTCTTCAGCGCCCGCTGGAGATCAGCCTTCGAGTACTGCTGATCTAGTCGCCCATTGTCGGCGTAGTCCTTGTAGATCTGCTGAGGAGTTGCCGCGAACGCAGTCGGAGCGACTGTGAAGAAGCCGACCGCGCAGGCGAGCACCCCCAGGACGAACACTCGACGCCACATGCTTTTCTCTCCCTCCTCCACCTGGTCCCACGACCAGGAATCACTTGCCGCAACTTGCCGCAACAATGCCCGACCCGGGCAATTTCACGCCTCTTACGCCCTGTGCAACGAGGACACTCACAACGTAGTTACGTTTGTCAGGCTCTGCAAGCCGTTTGGCCAATACGGATCATTCGGGTCGGAGCACGCGTAGCCGTGGACTCTTCTTCGAGAAGCTAGACGTGCGAGGGGCCAGCGCTCTTCCCGTCGTGGCGGTCGTCGCCGGCGCCTGCCTACTCGCCTGGGTGGACACCGGGAGCATCGACGCCGGCGACTGGCTGATCTACGCCGTCTTCGCCGCGCTGCTGCTCGCGGTGGTCGGCGCGACCTCGGCGCTCTCGCTCCCGCCGCCGGCTGCGCTCGCCGGGCTCGGCTGCCTCGCCGCGTACGCGGCGTGGCAGGCGGTGACGATCTCGTGGTCGGCGTTGCCCTCCCTCGCGCGCGACGACGCCCTGCTCACGCTCTTCTACGCCGTCGTGCTCGCGCTCGGGCTCTCGGTGCGCGGCGTCGTCGACCGCGGCGTCGTGGTCGGCGCCGTCGCTGCAGGCTGCGGCATCCTCGCCGTCGCGACCGGAGCGGCGCTGCGCTGGGGCGCGTCGCCGGCAAGCCACTTCGCCGACCGGCGCCTCGCTTTCCCCGTCTCGTACACCAACGGCGCCGCGGCGATGTTCCTGATCGGCTTCTGGCCGGCGCTCGTGCTGGCTGCGCGGCGCGGCGCGCCCGTGCTCGCCCGCAGCGGCGCGCTGGCCGCGGCGGCCGCCACGCTCGCAGGCTGGCTGCTGACCCAGAGCAAGGGCGGCGGGATCGCCCTCGCGTGCTCGTCCGTGGCGATGCTCGTGGTGGCGCGCGACCGGCTGCGGCTCGTCGTGCCGAGCGCGATCCTCGCCGTGCTCGTCGGCTCGCAGTTCCATGCCCTGACGGCCGCCTACACCAGCGGCGACGTCCGCGGCTCGGCACGGCACGCCGGGCTCGTGCTGGTGCTGCTCGCGGCTGCTGCCGCCGTCGCCGGGGCCGTCTACGCGCTCGTCGACCGTGCCCTCGAGCTGCCGGCGCCGGTCGCGAAGACGGTCGCGCGCGCAGCGCTCGTGGTGGCGGTCGCGATCGTGATCGCGATCCCGGCCGCGTTCTTCGCGACCGTCGACCATCCCGGCAGCTGGACATCCGCCCGCTGGCACTCGTTCAAGCACAGCCCGCAGACCGATACCGCGGGGACGCACTTCGGCACGCTCGGCTCCAACCGCTACGACTTCTGGCGCGTCGCGCTCGCGCAGTTCGAGCATCACCCCGTGTCGGGGATCGGCGCCCGCGGCTTCGGGCCGGCCTACCTGCTGCACCGCCGCAGCACCGAGGTACCGGCGCGGGCGCACTCGTTCGAGCTGGACGCGCTCGGCGAGCTGGGCGTGATCGGCTTCGCGCTGCTCGTCGCCGCGCTCGCGCCGCTGGTGTGGCTCGCCGCGCGCGGGGCCTGGTGCGGCGACCTCGCCGGAACCGCGGCCTTCGGCGCCGCCGCCTACTTCTTCACCCACGCCTCCGCGGACTGGATCTGGACGATCCCGGCCGTCGGGGTGCCGTTCTTCGCGCTCCTCGGCACGGCCTGCGCGAGGCGCGAGCCACGGCCGCTCCCGCGGCTCGCCGGCGCGGGCGTCGCCGTCGCGTCGGCTGCGGTGGCGTTCGTCCTGTTCGCGCCCCCGTGGCTGTCGGCGACGCTCTCGAGCAGCGCGCTCGACGGCTCCTCGTCGCCGGGAACCGACCTGCGCTGGGCGCGGCGGCTCGACCCCCTGAGCGTCGAGCCGTACGTCGTCGCGGCGTCGATCGCCCGGACGCCGGCCGAGGCGGTCCCGCCGCTCCAGACCGCGGCCCGCAAGGAGCCTCGCTCCGTCGACACGCGCTTTCAGCTCGGGCTCGCGTACCTGCGCGCGAACCGCCGCGCGGCCGCCCGCCGCGAGCTGCAGGCGGCGCTGAGGCTCGAGCCCCGCGAGGCGTCGATCGAGCGCGCGCTCAGGCGCGTCGGCCGCGCTCAGTAGGCTTCGACGACGTGAGCGGCAAGGCACTGGTCACCGGCGGCGCGGGCTTCATCGGGTCGCACCTGTCCGAGCTCCTGCTCTCGCAGGGCTGGGAGGTGTTCGTGCTGGACGACGTCTCGACGGGGCAGCTCGAGAACATCGAGCACCTCCGCGACCGCAGCGACTTCCATCTGGTGGTCGACTCGATCCTGTCGCCATCGGTCGTCAGCGAGGTCGTGCACAAGTGCGACGTCGTCTTCCACCTCGCGGCCGCGGTCGGCGTGCGACTGATCGTCGAACAGCCGGTGCACACGATGGTGACGAACGTGCAGGGCACCGAGACCGTGCTGGAGTACTGCAGCAAGTTCGGCAAGCGCGTCCTGATCGCGTCGAGCTCCGAGGTCTACGGCGACCACCGCGAAGAGCGGCCGCTACTCGAGGACGACCGCCGCGTCTACGGGCCGACGACCGAGAAGCGCTGGCTCTACGCCGACTCGAAGGCGATGGACGAGCACCTGGCGCTGTCGTACCACCTCGAGCGCGGGCTCGACACGGTCGTCGTGCGGCTGTTCAACACCGTCGGGCCGCGGCAGAGCGGCCGCTACGGGATGGTGATCCCGCGCTTCGTCGAGCGCGCGCTGGCGGGCGAGCCGATCGAGGTGCACGGCGACGGCACGCAGACGCGCTCGTTCTGCCACGTCGCGGACACCATCCGCGCGCTCGCCGGCGTGATGGACGCGCGGGAGCTCTCGGGCGAGATCTTCAACGTCGGCTCCTCGGAGCGTGTCCGGATCCTCGACCTCGCCGAGCGCGTGAAGCGGGTGACCGGAAGCGACTCGGAGATCACGTTCGTCCCGTACGACAAGGTCTACGAGCAGGGCATCGAGGACACGCTCCACCGGGAGCCGGCGATCGACAAGATCCGCGCGGCGATCGGCTGGGCGCCGGAGCGCAACCTCGACGGCATCCTCGCCGACGTGATCGCGGAACGCCGGGCTTCGGTAACGGCGTAGAGGGGCCGATAACCGAAGGATGCGGGTCTCCATCTTCGGATTGGGCTATGTCGGCACGGTCTGCGCGGCATGCTTCGCGCGGTTCGGGCACGAGGTGCTCGGCGTCGACCTCAACGCCGACAAGAACGCCCAGATCACCGCGGGCCGCAGCCCGATCGTCGAGCCCGGCGTCGAGGAGCTGGTCCGCGACGGCGTCGCAGCCGGGAGGCTCTCTGCGACCTCGGACGCCGAGCACGCGGTGTCGTGGTCGGAGCTCTCCCTGATCTGCGTCGGGACGCCGAGCCGCGCCAACGGCAGCCTCGACACCTCGAACGTCGAGGACGTCGCCCGCAGCATCGGCCGGGCCCTGCGCGAGCGGGACGGCCGCCACACGGTCGTCGTGCGCAGCACGCTGCTCCCGGGCACCACGCTCGGTCTCGTCCGCCGGGCGCTCGAGGAGGAGTCGGGCAAGCGCTGCGGCGGCGAGGTCGGGCTCGCGTACAACCCCGAGTTCCTGCGCGAGGGCTCGGCCGTCGCGGACTTCGGCGATCCGCCGTACACGCTCGTCGGCGGCATCGACGAGGCGAGCGCGCGCGACGCGGCGGCGCTCTACGCGACGCTCGACGCGCCGCTGCACCTGATCTCGATTCCCGAGGCCGAGATGGCGAAGTACGCCGCCAACGCGTTCCACGCCGCCAAGATCGTGTTCGCCAACGAGATCGCCAGGTTCAGCCACGCCGCCGGCCTCGACGGGCGCCGGGTGATGGAGCTGCTCGTCCAGGACTCGCGGCTCAACATCTCGCCCGCGTACCTGCGCCCCGGCTTCGCGTACGGCGGCTCGTGCCTGCCGAAGGACGTGCGCGCGCTGCTCCATGCCGCGCGCCAGCGCGACGTCGAGCTGCCGCTCCTGCACGGCGTCCACGAGAGCAACGACCTGCAGCTGCGGCGCGGGATCGACCTCGTGCTCGCGCAACCCGGTCGCAGCGTCGGCGTCCTCGGGCTGAGCTTCAAGGCCGGCACCGACGACCTGCGCGAGAGCCCGGTCGTGCGCCTGGTCGAGGCGCTGCTCGGCAAGGGCTACCGCGTCTCGATCTACGACGGCAACGTCAACCTGGCGCGCGTGCTCGGCGCCAACCGCGAGTACATCGAGGCGGTCGTCCCGCACCTCGCCGAGCTGATGGTCGACGACGCGCTGGAGCTGCTCGAGCGCTGCGACACGGTCGTGGTCGGGAACGCCGCGCCGGAGTTCGCCGAGCTCGTCGTCGGGACGACGGCAAAGTCGGTCGTCGACCTCGTCGGGCTCCCGCTGACCGACGCCCAGCGCGAAGCGCTCGGCGACCGCTACGCCGGCATCGCGTGGTGAGCCCGATGCGCGTGCTCGTGATCAGCCAGCAGTTCTCGCCCGAGATGGGCGCCTTGCCGAACCGGCTCTACCCGCTGACCCGGCACCTCGCCGAGCACGGGCACGAGGTCTTCGTCGCGACCGGGATGCCGAACTACCCCAAGGGCGCGGTCTTCGCGGACTACCGCGGCCGGCACTTCATGCGCGAGCGCCGCGACGGCGCCACGGTACTGCGGACGCACTACTACACCACGCCGCGCAACGTCTCGACGCGCTCGCAGCTGCTCAGCTACCTCAGCTTCCTGCCCGCCGTGCTGCACAGCGGCTGGCGGGCCGGCCGCGTCGACGCCGTGTTCGTCACCTCGCCGCCGATCTTCCCCGCCCTGCCGGCGATCCTGCTGGCGAAGCTGCGCGGCGCCAAGCTGGTCGTCGACCTGCGCGACCTCTGGCCCGACGAGGTCGTCGCCGTCGGCGCGGCGCGCGAAGGGTCGGCGCCGATCCGCGTGCTGCGCGCGATCGAGCGCTGGATGTACCGCTCGGCCGACGTCGTCACCTGCACGACGCGCGCCTTCGTGGACACGGTCGCGGAGCGCGGCGTCGGCGAGGAGAAGCGTCGGCTGCTGCCGAACGGCGCCGACGTCGAGCTCTTCCGGCCGCTCCCGCACGAGAACGACGTCGCGGCGCAGTACCCGTTCGGCGACCGGCTCGTCGTCATGTACTCCGGCCTGCTCGGCATCAAGCACGGGCTCGAGACGGTGATCGAGGCGGCCGCGCTGCTCCGCGACCGCGAGGACGTCGTCTTCTTCCTGCGCGGCGAGGGCCCGCGCCGCGAGGCGCTCGAGGCGCAGGCGCGCGAGCTCGGGCTGACGAACGTGCTCTTCGGCGGCGAGCGGCCGATCGACGAGGTGCCGTACCTGCTCGCGCGCGCGGACGTGTGCGTGACGAACCTGCTGCCGGACGCGTACCTGGAGAAGATCGTCTCGGTGAAGGTCTTCGAGTACCTCGCGTGCGGCAAGCCCGTCGTCGGCGGGGTGCGCGGCGAAGGCGCACGGGTGCTGCAGGAGTCCGGCGGCGGGATCGCCGTGGCGCCGGGGGACGCGCAGGCGATGGCCGACGCGGTGCGCGAGCTGCTCGACTCGCCCGACCGGCGCGCGGAGATGGGCGAGGCCGGCCGGCGCTACGTCGTCGAGCACCACTCGCGCGCGGCCATCGCCGCGCGGCTCGAGCGGTACCTCGACGAGGTCACCTCCGGCAACGGCGCGTGAAGCTCGTCTACGTCACCTCGAGCCTGCCGCACGGGCCGCTCGAGGCGTTCGTGCTGCCCGAGATCGCGGCGCTCGAGCGGCTCGGCCACGAGGTGTGGATCGTGCCGATGTGGCCCCGCGGCGGACGCGTCCACGACGACGCGGAGCGGCATCGCGAGCGGACGCTGAGCGCGCCGGTCGTCTCGGCCGCGATCGTCAAGGACGCGGTCCGCGGGCTCCCGCGCTCGCTGCCGCTGCTTTCCCGGACGCTGCGGACGAAGCCGCGGATCGCGGGCAAGAACCTGATCGTCCACCCCAAGGCGGTCTGGCTGGCGCGCCGGCTGCAGGAGCTCGAGCCCGAACACGTGCACGCTCACTGGGCGGCCGCGAGCGCGACGCTGGCGATGGTCGCCGCGGAGCTCGCGCAGGTGCCCTGGAGCCTGACCGCGCACCGCTGGGACATCCGCGAGGCGAACGTGCTCCGCGCGAAGGCGCAGTCGGCCTGCTTCGTTCGCGCGATCAGCGAGGGAGGCGCGCGCGAGCTCGAGCAGCGGGTGGCCCTCGACGGCTGGCATCCGGTCCTGCTGCGGATGGGCGTCGAGCTGCCGGCGCGGACGGCGACGCCGCGCGACGGCGCGAAGCTGCGGCTGGTGACGCCGGCGAGCCTGCTGCCCGTCAAGGGCCACCGCTACCTGCTCGAGGCGCTCGCGGGCCTCGAGGGCGTGTCGCTCGACCTCGCCGGCGCCGGGCCGCTGCGCGGCGAGCTGGAGCAACGCGCGCTCGGCCTGCCGGTGACCTTCCTCGGGCCGGTCTCGCATGCCGAGCTGCTCGCCGGCCTGCAGGACGGACGCTGGGACGCCGTCGTCCTGCCGAGCGCGCCCACGCCCGAGGGCGACCAGGAGGGCGTGCCGGTGTCGCTGATCGAGGCGATGGCCGCCGGTGTGCCGGTGGTCTCGACCGACTGCGGCTCGATCCCGGAGCTCGTCACCGCGGGCAGCGGCCTGCTCGTCCCGGCCGCCGACCCCGCCGCGCTCCGCCACGCGCTCGAGTCGCTCCGCGACCCTGAGCTCAGACGGCGGCTGTCGAAGGGAGGCCGGGAGCGCGTCGAGCATGAGTTCGACGTCGACCGCGTCGCCACAGAGCTCGCGGAGCGCTTCGCGGCTTGCTAGGCCTCGTCCCAGCCGCGGACGATCCGCTCCGGCCGCAGCTTCCGCTTGAGCCCCCGGCGCGGCCGGTCGAGCGCCCGGAACGCGGGGCTGCGCTGGAGCGCCAGCACGGGCGGCGCGACCTTCAGCCGGAAGCTGAACGGCCCGTCGCCGCGCCAGACGCCGGTGCGCGGCCATGCCAGCGCGGAGGCGCGCTCGAAGCTCGTCGGCAGCCCGCACGCCGCCTCGTAGCCGGCGGCCGCGGCGGCCTCGATCACGCGCTCGTCCGCCTCGCCGTACGGGTACGCGAGCGTGCGGCACGGCTCGCCGAGCTCGTCCTCGAGCCGCGCTCGAGAGCCTTCGAGCTCCTCCCGCAGCTCGGCGTCGCCGAGCCTGAGCAGGCGCGCGTGCGAGCGCGTGTGCGAGGCGATCTCCCAGCCGTCGTCGCGCAGCGCCCGCAGCTCGTCCCACCCGAGGGGCACGAGCTCGTGCTCGTGCGGCCCGCCGAGCCAGCGCTCGACGCCGGGCCAGCTCATCGGCCCGTCGCTGCCGACGAGGTCGGTCGGCACGAACACCGTCGCCGGCAGGCCGAGGCCGCGCAGCGCCGGCGCGGCGCGCTCGAGCACGGAGCGCATGCCGTCGTCGAAGGTGACGGCGAGCGTTCTCCGGGCGGGCGGACCCGTCGCGGCCCGCGCGAAGGTGGCGCCGCGGAAGCCGCGCCGCACGAGCAGGCGCAGCTGCTGCTCGAAGCGCGCCGGCGTGACCGCGAGCTGCGCCGGCCAGTCGGGACTGACGGCGTGGTAGCAGAGGACGACCGGCCGGCTCACGCGGGGAAACTACGGCCGTGAGGAAGCTGCGCGTCGTCACGCTCGTCGACCGCCCGACCGTCACCGGAGGCGCCGAGCGGCTCGCGGTCCAGGTGGCCGCGCGGCTCGACCGCGACCGCTTCGAGAGCATCCTCTGCGCGTCGCGCCGCACCGACGAGCCGCTGCTGGACCGCGAGCTCGCCGAAGCGGGCGTGGAGGTGCTCGCGCTCGGCCGCCGCTCGAAGCTCGACCTCGCCGCGTGGCGCCCGCTCGTCCGCCGGCTGGGCGAGGTGGACGTCGTCCATTCGCACATGTTCGGCTCGAACGTCTGGGGCACGGTGCTCGGGCGGCTGAAGCGGGTGCCCGTCGTGGTCGCCCACGAGCACACGTGGTCGTTCGAGGGCCGGCCGCTGCGGCGCCTGCTCGACCGCGCGCTCATCGGCCGCTTCGCCGACGCCCTCGTCGCGGTCGCCGAGGAGGACCGTCGCAAGATGATCGAGGTCGAAGGCGTCGATCCGGACACGATACGGCTGATCCCGAACGGCATTCCGGACCTGGAGCCGGGCGACGGCGCCGCCGTTCGCGAGGAGCTCGGCATCGCGTCGGACGCGCCTGTGATCGGCGTCGTCTGCGAGCTGCGCGCGCAGAAGGCGCTCGAGGTGCTGTTCGCCGCTGCCGCGCGGCTGCGGCAGGAGCTGCCGGCGCTGCGCGTGCTCGTCGCGGGGGACGGCCCCGAGCGAGCGCGGCTCGAAGCGGAGGCGCGGAGGCTCGGTGTGGACGGCACCGTGCAGCTGCTCGGCATCCGGCGCGACGTCCCCGCCCTGCTCGACGCGCTCGACGTGGCGGTGCTCTCGTCGGACTACGAGGGCAGCCCGCTCTCGGTGATGGAGTACATGGCCGCCGGCAAGCCGGTCGTCTCGACCCGCGTCGGCGGCGTGCCCGAGCTGGTCGAGGACGGCGTCCACGGCCTGCTCGTCGCGCCGCGCGACCCGGATGCGCTGGCGGCGGCGATCGGGCGGCTGCTGCGGGACCCCGCCGAGGCGCGCCGGCTCGGCGAGCAGGGCCGCGAGCGGCAGGAGCGCGAGCTCTCGCTGGACGCGATGGTGCGCAGGGTCGAGAACCTGTACGAGGAGCTCTGGCTCGCGAGCCCGCGGAGGCGCGGGTGAGCCGGCCGCGCCTGCTCGGCGCGTCGCTCGAGCCGCTCGTCGACCTGCACGAGACGCAGACGCGGAGCTCGCAGCTGTTCGTGGAGCTGGGCCGGAGCTTCCCGATCGCCGGCTTCATCCGCCCGGTACTGACGGGGACGGCGGACTGGACCGTGAAGCTGCTCGCGTTCCACCCGCGGCGCGAGGCATGGCGCGGGCGCGCCGCGCTCTCGCCGCGCGCGTTCCGTCGGCGAAGCAAGCTGGCGGAGCGGCAGCTCGCGCGCCGGGACGGCCTCTACGACCTCGTCCTCCAGGTGCAGACGCTCTTCGCGCCCGGCCGTCGACCGTACGTGATCTACACCGACAACACGTACAGCCTCACGCGCCGGCTCTACCCCGCCTGGGCGCCGCTCTCGAAGAGGGCCGACCGCGAGTGGCTCGAGCTCGAGCGCACCACGTTCTGCGAGGCGCGTGCGGTCTTCGGCAAGAGCCGCTGGGTGTGCGAGGCGATCGTCGACGACTACGGCTGCGACCCCGCGCGGGTGCATCCGGTCGGCGGCGGCGCGAACTCGCTCGCCGCGACGCTCGAAGGCAAGACGCACGCGCGCCGGATCGCGCTCTTCGTCGGCAACAAGTACGAGCTGAAGGGCGTCCCGACGCTGCTCGAGGCGTGGGCGATCGTGCGCGAGCGGCTGCCGGAGGCGCTGCTCTGGATCGCGGGGCTCGACGCGCCGGGCGACGCGCGTGGGCAACTGCCCTCGGTGCACTGGCTGGGCTACGTCTCCGACCGGCGTGGGCTCGACGCGCTCTACCGGGACGCGTCGGTCTTCGTCCTGCCGAGCCAGTTCGAGGCCTGGGGGAACGCGGTCGCGGAGGCGATGGGCTGCGGGCTGCCGTGCGTGGTCACCGACGTCGGCGGGCTGCCGGAGCTCGTCGAGGACGGGAAGACGGGCGTGCTCGTGCCGCCACGGGACGCGGACGCGCTCGCGGCCGCGCTGATCGCGCTGCTCTCCGATCCAGCGCGCGCCGCGAAACTCGGGCGGGCGGGTTACGAGAAGGCGCGAACACAGCTGACGTGGCGCGCCGTCGCCGACCGGATGTCGCCGCACCTCGAAGCCGCCGCCGATGGCTGAGCTTCCGCGGCTCGTGGTCGCGACGCCGGGCGAGCCGCGCGACCCGGCGACCTGGTCGGGGACGTCGGCGTCGCTCGTCCGCGCGCTCGAGCGCGCCGGCGCGCTCGCGGGCGCCGTCGACGCGAGCTCCCACGCCGTCGACCGGCTCGAGCAGCTCGCGTCGTTCTCGCCGAGCCGCGCCCGCTGGCGGCAGCGCTACCACTCGCGCAGCTCGTTCGCGAGCGACGCCGCGCGCTCGTTGCGCAGCGCGGTCGCGCGGCGCCGACTCGACGGCGAGCCGGAGGCCGTGCTGCACGTCGGCGCGTGGACGCTGCTGCCGGGCCGAGTCCGCGCCTCCTACCACGACGGCAACCTGGCGGTCTCGCTGGCGCGCGACGAGCCGCTGCTCGACAGGCGCAGCGGCAGCGTCCGGCGGGCGCTCGAGGCCGACCGCCGCTTCTACGACCGGATGGACGTTCTCCTGCCGATGAGCGACTGGCTGCGCCGCTCGTTCGTCGAGGACTTCGGCCAGGATCCGGCGAAGGTCGTCACGGTCGGCGCCGGCGCGAACCTGCGCGAGCTACCCGAGGTCCCGCAGCGGACGTTCGAGCAGCCGCGCTTCCTGTTCGTCGGCAGGCAGTGGGAGCGCAAGGGCGGGCCGCAGCTGCTCGAGGCGTTCGCGCTCGTGCACGCCGAGCAGCCGGACGCGGAGCTCTGGGTCGTCGGGCCCGAACAGCCGGTCTCAGGGGCAGGCGTGCGTTTCTTCGGCCGCGTCTCGCGCGCGAGCGCCGACGGCGAACGGCGCCTCGGCGAGCTGTATGCGAACGCGACCGCCTTCGCGATGCCGTCCGTGTACGAGCCGTTCGGGATCGCCTTCCTCGAGGCGATGGCGTACGGCCTCCCCTGCGTCGCGAGCGACCGCTGCGCGATGCCCGAGATCGTCGAGGACGGCGTCAGCGGCTTCACCGTCGGCGCGCACGACGTCGAGGCGCTCGCCGCGCGCCTGCTCGAGCTGGCCGATCCCGCGCGGGCGCGGGCGTTCGGCGAGGCCGGACGGCGCCGGCTCGCGGAACGTTTCACCTGGGACGCGGTCGCCGCGCGGATCGTCGAGGCGATCGCTACCCGAACCGCGCCCTGAGCCACGCACGAGCCTGGCGCGCATCGCCGGCGGTCAGCTCGCGCAGCACGAACAGCGCCGCCAGGTACGCGGCGACCGCGCCGACGGCGCCGAGGAGCCACTCGGCGAGCGACAGGTCGGAGGTGCCCGCGAGCAGGAGCACGCCGGCCATCGCCGCAGCTGCGACGAGCGACCGCCCCAGCGAGACGACGAGCGGTCGCAGCGGCACGTGCAGCGCGCGCACGCAGATCCAGAGGTGGACCGGCACGTAGACGGCCATCGCGAGGTCGGTGCCGATCGCGCCGGCGACGATCCCGATGCGGGGGATCAGCAGCACGTCGACGACGAGGTTGATCGCGACCGCCACGAGGGCGGCCGGCAGCCGCTGCCGCGCCCGGCCGAGGTAGTTCGCGCTCGAGGAGAGGAACGCCCCGACCCCGCCGAGGAACACGTACGGAGCGAACGCCCGCAGGACGCTCGCCGAGTGGGCGTAGTCGGAGCCGAGCAGGAGGTCGACGATCGGCCTCGCCCAGACGAGCAGCGGCGCGAGCAGCGCCGCGTAGCCGACGATCAGCAGGCGCGTCGTGATCGTGAACGCCCGCACGTCGGAGCCGTGCTCGCGGTGGCTGGCCGTGCGCGGGGCGACGCTCGTCGCGACGACGCCCGCCGGGTAGTGCATGAACACGGTCAATCCGAACGCGGCCTGGAAGAGTCCGACCGCGGCCGACGACTTGAAGGCGCCGATCAGCAGCGCGTCCAGCTGGTCGAAGAAGAGGTACGAGCCCTCCACGACCGCGAGCACGCCGGCGTAGGTGGCGATCTGTCGCAGCCGGCCTCGCGATGAGCCGATCGCGAGCGCGTCGCGGCCGAAGAGCCGGACGATCACGACCGAGCCGACGAGCACTGCCGCGCCGTAGCCGACCGCGCGGCCGAACGCCGCTCCCGTCGCGCCGGCGCCCGCGGACACGAGCGCGACGGCGGCGACGAGGAACGCCGCGCTCTGCGCCAGCGACATCAGGACGACGGCCCCGAGCCGCGCCTGCGCGACGAGCACACCGCTGTAGAGCTGCATCACCGCGCCGCCGACCAGTGCGAGCGCCACCCCGCGCAGCGGCCACGTCAGGCTCGGCTTCCCGTACAGCTCGGCGATTGGGCCGGCGGCGGCGAAGAGCGCGACGCCCGCGACGCCCGCGACGGCCAGCTTCAGGCGGAGCGCGTCGGCCACGTACTCGGCGATCGCGCGGCGGTCGCCGCGGCGCTCGGCGATGAAGCGGGCGGCGGAGGAGCTGATCCCGAGGTCCATCACGAGGGCGAACAGCGCGCCCACGGCGAGCGCGAGCGTGTAGACGCCGTAGCCGTGCGGCGAGAGCGCGCGGATCAGGTAGAGCGTCAGCACGACCGCGATCGCCGCGCTCACGACGCCGTTCACGGTCGCGTAGAAGGTGTTCCGCGCGATGCTGTCGCTCGCGACCCGCTCCCCCGGAGGCTGCGGCGGGGTCGCCACGGGCTCGCCGGGCGTCGTCAGGGCCACCGCCTTCGCACTCCGAGCCATCGTAACGGCCGTCCTGGCTGCCGATCGGCCGCTCTCCGGCGGCGCTGATAGAACGCGGGCGTGACCGGCAGGGGCCCACGCGTGGACGTCTGCATGCCGGCACGCGGGGTCGCGCCGTACATCGGCGAGGCGATCGACTCGGTGGTCGCGCAGACGTGGCGCGACTGGACGCTGTTGATCTCCGAGAACGGCGCACCGGGCGGGAAGCTCGCCGAGCAGCTCGAGCCGTACCTGTCGGACCCGCGCATCCGCTACCGCTCGACCGGCGCCGACCTCAGCGCGGCGACGAACCACACCCGGCTGATCGCCGACGGCGACGCCCCCTACGTCGCGATCCTCCACGACGACGACCGCTGGCACCCGGGGTTCCTCGAGCGGCGAGTCGACTTCCTCGAGCGACGCCCCGAGTGTGGGTTCGTCTTCTCCGGGAACCACGAGATCGATTCGCGCTCACGACGGACGCGCAGCTCGGAGCTCGTGCTCGCAGAAGGCGTCTACGACCCGAAGGCGTTCGTGCCGATCCTGGTCCGCCGGAACGTGATCGGCTTTCCGTCGGTGGCTGTCCGTCGCTCGGCGTACGAGGCCGTCGGCCCGGAGTTCGACGAGGAGACGATCGCCTTCGACTTCGAGATGTGGCTTCGGCTCGCCCTGCGCTTCCCGGTCGGGTACCTCGCCGTCCGCGACGCCGACTACCGCGTTCACGACAGCCAGGTGACGATGACGGCCGGCCGGCGCGGCGAGCAACGCCTGCGCTCGCTCGCGCGCGCCGAGGCGCTGCTCGCCCAGGCGCCCGAGATCGAGGTCGACCGCCGCTGGCTGCGCCGCCGGAAGGCCGGCGCCCACCTCTCGGCTGCGCTCGACGACCTGCAGGAGGGGGACCGCCGAGCGGCACGCCGACACATCCGGCAAGCACTCGAGACGTACCCCGCCGTCGCAGTCGACTCGCGCATGCCGGCCGTGCTCGCGGGCCTCGCCCTCGGTCGGCGCGGAGCGCACGCGCTGGCACGGCTCCGCCACCTCGTCCTGCGCCGCCAACTGCGCGTGCACATCCGGCGTTGATGTGGGCGCGGCGTCGTGAGCTTCCAGGCGCGTACGCCTCCGGCCAGATCGCGCTCCTGAGCGACGGCACGCCCTGGCGGGGCCGACGTTCCAGTCCCGCGGGGCGGCCGGTCGAAGGCCTGCGCCCCGGTCGGGCCCTCGGTCACCTGACACCGTTTCGTCAGGGCTTGCCGACAGCCCGTGCGGCGCGTTTCCCTCGTTCGAGGGAAGAGCGATTCGAACGCAGGCCGATCCAGGTGGGTGTCTCGCTCACTCGGTCAAGGGGTCGCCGCGTTCATGTCCAGGAAGCTCCTCCTCGCCGCCGCGGCGGCGGCGCTCGCCGCTTTCGTCCTCGGCTTCGGCGCCGGTCCCGGCGCGGCCACCGTCACCTGTGACCGCTACGCCGCCACCACCGGCAGCGACTCGGCCGCCGGGTCGGTCGCGGCGCCCTTCCGCTCCGCGCAGAAGCTGCTCGACAGCCTGGGCGCCGGGCAGACCGGCTGCCTCGCCTCCGGCACCTACACCGAGGACGTCCGCGTCAACCACGGCGGCGCGCAGGGCTCGCCGATCCGCCTGACGAGCGCGCCGGGCGGACGCGCGACCGTCGTCGGCCGCCTCTACGTCCCGGCCGGGTCGAACGACGTCGTGCTCGCCGACCTGAACCTGGACGGCGCGAGCGCGAGCAACCTCCCGAGCCCGACCGTCAACGCCGACCGGGTCACCCTGACCGGCGACGACATCACGGACGACCACACCGGCATCTGCCTCGCGATCGGCTCGGTCGACTGGGGCACCGCGCACGACGTGGTCGTCGACGGCAATCGAATCCACGACTGCGGGCGCCTCCCCTACGGCTCGACCAACCACGACCACGGCATCTACATCGAGTCGGCCCGGCGCGTCGTGGTCACGAACAACTACATCTACGACAACGCCGACCGCGGGATCCAGCTCTACCCCGACGCCCAGGGCACGACGATCTCGAACAACGTGATCGACGGAAACGGCGAGGGGGTGCTCTTCTCGGGCGACAGCGGCCTGGCGTCGAGCGACAACGTCGTCAGCCGCAACGTGATCAGCAACTCGCGCATCCGCCACAACGTCGAGTCGTGGTGGCCGGCCGGCAATCCGGTCGGCACCGGCAACCTCGCCTCGAGCAACTGCCTCTGGGACGGCGCGCAGGGCAACGTCGGCGACCAGGTCGGCTTCGCGGCGAGCGGCAACTCGGTCGCGGACCCCCTCTTCACCGACCGCAGCACGAAGGACTTCACGGTGCCGGCCGGCAGCACGTGCGCCGCCGACGTCCCGAGCGGCGGCACGACCGCGAGCGCCCCGCAGGCGCCGGCTCCTTCTCCTCCGCCGTCGGCCGTGGCCCCGGCGAGCGTGACGGCGCCGACGCTGTCCGGCACCGCCCGCTCCGGCTTCGAGCTCACGGCCTCGGCGGGAACCTGGAACGTCGCGACGCCGCTGACGGTCGCCTACGCCTGGCAGCGCTGCGACCGCACCGGCGCGGGCTGCGCCGCGACCGGCGTCACGACCTCGAGCTACTCGCTCGGCACACCAGACGTCGGCTCGACGCTGCGGGTGGTCGTGACCGCGACCAATGCCGCCGGCTCCGCGAGCGCGGCGAGCGCCGTGAGCGGCGTCGTCCAGTCGAAGAGCCGGAAGACGGCGCTCTCGCTCCACCGCGCCAGGACCACGGGCCTGCGGCGCTTTCTCCTCCGCCGCTAGCGCGGCTTCTCGCCGAGCAGGCGGATGAACCGGAACGGCATCGCGTTCGCAGCCTGCCGACGGGCGCGGTAGGGGAGCACCGAGAGCCCGGCCTCGGTCGCGGTGACGGGCGCGACGGGCACGCCGAGGTAGCGGCCGCGGCCGCCGACGTAGAGCCGCAGGCGCCGGAAGCCGACCTCGGAGAAGAGCGCCGCGAGCTCGCCGACCGTGTACTCCTTCAGGTGAAAGCCGGTGGCGACCCGGTCGAAGTGCCGCGAGACGTCGTGCGGCCCCGCGAGCCGGTCCTGCGTCACGCAGAGGTAGCGGCCACCCGGCGCGAGCGCGTCGAAGACGTTGCCGAGCTGCTCGCGCGCGTCGTCCGGGTGCAGGTGCTCCATCAGCGAGTTGCTGTACGCGAGGTCGGCGCTGCCCGGCGGCACCGGGATGCTCGCGCCGTCCGAGATCACGACCTGCACGTTCTCCGGCAGGTCGAGCCCGCTCGTGATCTCGTCCGAGACCTCGACCGCGAACACCTTCCGCGCCGTCGCCGCGACGACGCGGGAGAGGCTGCAGTCGCCGGCGCCGATCTCGAGGAAGGTCTCCCCCGGCCGCAGGAGGCGCTGCAGCAGCCGAAGCTGCCGCTCGACCCGCGCGCGCGTCTGCGCCTCGTCCTCCTTCCACCGCAGCTGCGGGTGGTGCGGGACGCGCCGGAAGAGCTCGTCGTAGACCTCGCCGTAGAGCCTCCGCCGCTCCTCCGGGCCTGCCGCCCGCAGCCGGTCGGCGAGCTCGCGCTCGACGCGGTAGTGCTCGCGCAGGCGCTCCTGCTCGTCTCCCGGGAGGGCCATCGCAGCCGCGGAGGCTAGCGGCAGGAGGGGGCGAACCAGGTGTCAACTACAATTCGGCGAGCTGGCGAGCCCCGCGCGGCAGGGGACGTCGTCCAGCCTCAGACCTGATGTCCGATCCGACTCTCTCTTCCTTCGGAACCCAGCGCGAAGGCGCCTCCCGCTACCTGGGGGCGCTGCGCGAGCACTGGCTCCTGATCCTGACGCTCGTCGTCGTCGCCGTCGCCAGCGCCGCGGCGTACTCGTACACGGCGACCAAGAAGTACAAGGCCGACGCCGACGTGCTCGTGACGCCGCAGGGCTCCGACACGTACCCGGGCCTGCCGGTGATCCGGGACACGAACGGGCTCACGAGCGGCGTGCTCACGGCCGCGCGCCTGATCCAGACGCCCCAGGTCGCCGATCGCGTGGCCGCGAAGTACCACTTCGGGCTCGGCCGGAACGGCCTGCTCCACTCGGTCAGCGTCGACCCGCTCAGCCAGAGCAACGTGATCGCGATCGTCGCCACCGCCGCGAGAGCCGACCGATCCGCCGCGATCGCCAACGCGTTCGCGGACGAGTTCACCGCTCTGCGCGCGGAGCAGTTCAACACGGCGCTCGACGAGGCGCGGGCGCGCGTGAAGGCGCAGGTGGCCGCGCTGCCGTCGTCCGAGCTCAACTCGCCGGCGGCGGCCGACCTGCGCGCGCAGCTGGCGTCGCTGCAGACGGCGGCCGGCGGGCCCGACCCGTCGATCAGCGTCGCGAGCCACGCCGTCCCGCCCTCGAGCCAGTCGTGGCCGCGGCCGAAGCTGAGCATCGCGGTGGCACTGCTCGTCGCGTTGCTGCTCGGGGCCGGCGCGGCGCTCGCGCTCGAGCTCTTCAACCCGCGCATCAGCCGCGAGGACGAGCTGCTGCTCGGGCACCGCCTGCCGATCCTGGCCCGCGTCCCGCGGGTGGGCTCGTCCGTCGCCTCGCGCTACCTCACGCACCGCGGACGGTTGCCAGCGAACGTCTGGGAGGCGTACCGGACGCTCCGCGCCTCGCTCACCGGCGCCGGCCCGAAGGGCGGCTTCCCACGCCGGATCCTCGTCACGAGCGCGATTCCCGGCGAGGCAAAGACGATGACCTCGGTGAACCTCGCGATCACGCTCGCGCTGTCGGGCGTGAAGGTGATCCTCGTCGACGCCGACCTGCGCCGGCCGATGATCGCGACCGTCTTCGGCGCGGCCGCGCGGTCGAACGGCTTCGGGCTGCTGCTGCTCGGCAACGCGGCGCCGGAGCACGCGCTGCTCGACGCGCCCGGTACGCCGAACCTCCAGCTCCTGCTCTCGAACCCCGAGCACGCGCACCTGGTCGACCTGTTGCAGCACGACCGGCTCGAGGCCGTGCTCGAGCAGCTCGGCGACTACGCCGACGTGATCGTGGTCGACTCGCCGCCGCTCACGGAGGTGGCGGACGCGCTCCCGCTCGCGGACGTCGTCGACACGGTGCTCGTCGCCGTCCGCCTCGGCCGCAGCCGCCGCGACAAGCTCGACGAGCTGCGGCGCGCGCTGGCGCAACGCGGCGTCTCGCCGGCCGGCTTCGTCGTCACCACGCGCCGGCGGGCCAAGAAGAAGGCGTACGGCTACTCGTACCAGCAAGTCGACCGCCGCCGGCCGACGCTCGACGAGGTCGTCGACACGCAGGTCGAGATCGCGCCCGGCCGCGGCGAGTAGCCGCAGCCGGCACGACATGAGCGCACGCGGCGCCCTCGCAGCCATCCCGCCTCCGAGCGAGGCGCTGCGGCGCGGGCCGGTCGTGGCCGGCGTCCTGGCCGGCGGCCTCGCGATCGGGGCGCTCGCGACCGTGCGGCCGCTGTTCGCGGTCGGCGCGGTGGTCGCCCTGGCGTTCGTGCTCGTCGCGTTCAGGAGCTTCGCGGCCGGCGTCGCGTTCTTCGTCGTCGTCACCTTCTTCGAGACGCTGCCGGGCTCGCCGACCACCGGCCTCACATTCGTGCGTGCCGCCGGCTTCGTCCTGGCGCTCGCGTGGCTCGCGAACCTGGCGAACCGACAGGCGGGGACGCCGCTCGTCTTCCGCGACCATCCGCTGATCGCCTATGCCACCGTCTTCTTCATCACGTGGTCGTTCGCGTCGATCCTCTGGGCGACCGATCCCGTGTCGGCGCGCGTCGACTCGATCCGGCTCGCCCAGAACGCGCTCCTCTTCGTGCTCGTCTTCACGGCGATCGCGAAGCGGCAGCACCTGATCTGGGTGCTCGGCGCCTACCTCGGAGGCGCGTTCCTGACCGCCGTCGTCGGCATCGCGGGCGGCTCCTCGTCCGAGCAGTTCGGGCCGTACGCCGACACGAGCCGCCTCTCGGGTGGAATCGGCGACCCGAACGAGCTCGCCGCGATCTTGATCCCGGCGCTCGTCGTCGCCGCGTTCCTACTCGCAGTCGTGACGACGCCGCTGCTGAGGTGGCTGCTCGGCTCCGTCGTCGTCGTGCTGGCGCTGGCGCTCTTCCTGACGCAGTCGCGCGGCGGCCTGCTCGCGCTCGCGGTCGTGGCGGTGGTGACGCCGTTTCTCGCCGGGCCGGTGCGGCTGCGCGCGCTCGCGGTGATCCTGACGATCGCGGCGCTCGGGATCGGCTACTACGCGCTCGTCGCGCCGCCGGCGGCGATCCAGCACGTGACCAGCTTCTCGGCCGGCGGCGGCACTGGCCGCGAGGACCTCTGGCGGGTTGCGATCGAGATGTGGCGCGACCACCCGTACGCCGGCATCGGCACCGGCAACTTCACGGTGGTGGAGCCGCACTACGCGGTGCGGACGATCAACCTGCCGCGCGTCGACCTCGTCGTCGACAACCCGAAGGTCGCGCACAACACGTACCTGCACGTGCTGACCGAGCTCGGCCTCGTCGGCTTCGTCGCCTTCATGGGCATGCTCGGCGGCTCGCTGGTCGTCGCCTGGCGGTCGATCAAGGAGCTCGAGCGCCGCGGCGAGCGCCGGCTGGAGATCCTCGGCCGCGGCCTCCTGATCGGCACGATCGGGATGCTCGCCGCCTTCGTCTTCATCACCGCCCAGTGGGAGAAGCAGCTCTGGCTGCTGCTGGGGACGTGCCTCGCGCTCTCGACACTCGCCCGCGCGGGCGAGAGCGCCGACGTCTAGCGGCGGCGAGCCTCCCACCGGTCGAGCGCCTCGGCCGCCGTGCCGGCCCAGCCGCCCCGGTCGTCGATCCACGCGAGCAGGCGCCGGTAGACCCGGTCGTAGCCGCGGGAGAGACGCGGGTGGTGCTGCGGCGGGTGCCAGAGGATCGCGACGGCGCCGCCGTGCTCGGCGACGGGCTCGAGCGCCGCGACGGCCGCGTCGAACGCCTCGTCGGGGCCGAGGTTCAGGTACCGCTCCTCGGACAGCGTCGCGTCCATCACGGCGAGCGGCAGCTCCCAGGCACCCGCCTCGCGCCGCTCCGCGTCCCAGAGGCGGTACGGATACGGCGACCCGGCGCGGAGCCCCGGCAGTGACGGCCAGCCGATGCTCGAGTCGTAGCGCAGGCCGGCGGCGCGGCATTCGGCCGCGAGGCGCGGCGGGTCGCTGCGCAGGTAGTGGTGGCGCAGGCCCTGCGGGTCGCCGCCGAGCTCGCGAGCCTCCTCGGCGATCGCGCCGGCCCGCTCGCGGGCCAGGTACGAGGCGTGGAGGCCGACCTCGAGTCCTGCGGCGCGCGTTCGCTCGAGCGCCAACTCGAGCGCCGGCCGGTAGCGCTCCGGGTAGCCGTCCTGCGGCGCCTCCTGCCGCACGAGGAAGAAGCAGGTCGAGCCGCGGCGGTCCTCGGCCCTGAGCATCGCCTCGAGCGGGTAGTCGGGATCCCGGAAGGCCCAGGCGTCGAGCGCGAAGTTCAGCCCTTCGCGCAAGCGCCGGCGCGAACGGCGGGCGGCGACCCCGGCGAGCTTCCGCCCGGCCGTCCTGAACCCGCCGCCCCCGAGCAGGTCGACGTCGTGCGTGAGCGCGACGAGGAACCGCTCGCCGCCCCGGTAGCCGCGCCGCTCCAGCCCGAGCCCCTCCGCGAGCTCGGCCACACGCGGCCCCGGCGGCCGTTCGGGCGGCAGCGGGCGGCCGTGCGGGTCGAGCCCGGCGTCCCGCTCCCCCGCGAGCGTCAGCAGGGAGAACACCTCGTCGAGCTGCTCGTCCGGCACCCACACCGACTCGTCGAACGGCTGCCCCAACGCGTCGAGCAGCGCGTCGAGCGCGTAGCGCCGCTCCGGCTCCACTAGCCGCGAGGCCGCAGCGCCGGAAAGAGGATCACGTCGCGGACGCTGTCGTGCCCGGTGAGGACCATGGCCAGTCGGTCGATGCCGAGCCCGAGCCCGCCGGTCGGCGGCATGCCGTACGAGAGCGCCTCGACGTAGTCGGGGTCGCCCGGCTCCCCGCCGATCTCCCGCGCCTGCTGGGCGAACCGCTCCGCCTGCTCGTCCGCGTCGTTCAGCTCCGTGAACGCGTTTCCGAGCTCCATCCCGCCGACGAAGTACTCGAAGCGCTCGACGATCGCCGGGTCGTCGTCGGTGGCGCGCGCGAACGGGGAGAGCTCGACCGGGTAGTCGTGCAGGATCGTCGGCTCGACCAGGGTCGGCTCGACGAAATGGGTGAGGGCGTGGTCGACGAGGGCCGCCCAGCTGCGGTCCTGCTTCGTGTCCACGCCGCGCTCCTCCAGCCGGCGCCGAAGCTCGTCCGCGTCACGCGTCCAGAGGCCGTGCTCCTCGAGCGAGTCGAGCAGCTTCACCCGCCGCCAGGGCGCCTTCAGGTCGACCTCGTGCCCGCGGAACGTGACCTGCGTCGTCCCGATCGTCTCGCGCGCGACCGTCTCGACCAGCTCCTCGATCCGCGCCATCGTGTCGCGATAGTCGGCGTACGCCTCGTACCACTCGACCATCGTGAACTCGGGCGCGTGCTTGTAGGAGACCCCCTCGTTGCGGAAGTCCTTGCCGAGCTCGTAGACGCGCTCGAGGCCGCCGACGATCAGGCGCTTGAGGTACAGCTCGGTCGCGATCCGCAGGTAGACGTCGACGTCGAGCTCGTTGTAGTGCGTGACGAAGGGATCGGCGAACGCGCCGCCGTAGCGCGGCTGCAGCACCGGCGTCTCGACCTCCAGGAAGCCGTGCGCGTCCAGGTAGCGGCGAACGGCGGCCACGATGCGCGTCCGCAGCTCGAACTCGGACCGCGTCTCCTCGTTGACGAGCAGGTCGAGGTAGCGCTGGCGGTAGCGCGTCTCGACGTCGGTGAGGCCGTGGAAGGTGTCCGGGAGCGGCCGGCGGATCTTCGCGAGCAGCTGGAGCCCGGAGGTGACGAGCGACGGCTCGCCGCGGCGCGAGCGGCCGGGGCGGCCGGTCACGCCCACGATGTCGCCGAGGTCGAGATCGAGCTTCTGCTCCGAGATCAGCTGGATCCGCCCCGAGCGGTCGACGAGGTCGAGGAACGTGAGCTTCCCCATCGCGCGCCGCGCCATCACGCGGCCGGCGACGCGGTGCTCCACGTCGAGCGTCCCGCCCGGCTCGGCCTTCTCCGCCTCGATCCGGACGGCGGCGATCGCTTCCCGATCTGGAAAACGCTTCGGCAGCATTCGCGCGAGTCTAGTGGCCACAATCTTCAGGTCGATTCGAGAAACGAGGCGCGGGAGTCTCGCTGGCGGCCGTCCGATCGCCGTGCTCCGTCGTCGCATCGGGCGCCGTCGTCATCGTGCTGATGAGCGCCTTCGTGATCGCGATGTTCGGAGCCCGAGCAGGCGCCGCGGAGGCGGGCTTGCTCGCCTCCGCACGAGCCGTGTCTTGGGTCGGTAACCCGAAGCAAGTCGTCATGGCCCGCGAAGCGAGCCGGACTTGCTTCGGCTGCTAAGCGGCTTTGATCTCGAGGATCTTGAACTTCATCGACCCGCGCGGCGCCGCCACCTCGACGGTCTCGCCTTTCTTGCGGCCGATGATCGCCTTGCCCACGGGCGACTCGTTCGAGAGCTTGTTCTCGGCGGGGTTCGCCTCGGCGGAGCCGACGATGCGATATTCGACCGTCTGCTTCGCGTCGAGGTCGCGCAGCTTGACCTTCGAGCCGATCGAGACGACGTCCTTCGCGACGTCCTTCTTCGTGATCACGCGCGCGTTGCGCAGCCGCTCCTCGAGCGTCGCGATCCGGTGCTCCAGCAGCGCCTGCTCGTTCTTGGCGTCGTCGTACTCGGCGTTCTCGGCGATGTCTCCGAACTCGCGCGCCGTGCGGATGCGATCCGCCACCTCGCGGCGCTTGTCGTTGGAGAGGTACTCGATCTCCTGCTTGAGCTTCTCGTAGCCTTCGGGAGTGAGGATGACGTCCTTCAACGGGCCTCCTGAAAGAAAAACGCGCGGCGCAGGGGCGCCGTCGCGGGCGGGGATACTACCTACGGGGGCGGACGGACGTCAACCCGTCGTGCGGCTACCATTTTCCGCTCTGTGCAGGTAGATCTTCGCGAATCCTGGGCAATTCGGGACGTCGAGATCCCGACGCGCCTCGTGCTCGCGCCGATGGCGGGCGTGTCGGTTCAGGCGTTCCGGCGCCAGGGCAGGCGCTACGGCGCCGGGCTCGTCTGCTCGGAGATGGTCTCGTGCGCCGGCCTGCACCACGGGAACGAACGAACTCTTGGCTATTTGCGGATTTCGGCGGACGAGCGGCCGCTCGCGGTGCAGATCTTCGGCTCGGAGCCGGAGGTGATGGCCGAGGCCGCAGGCATGGTCGAGGACGCGGGCGCCGACCTCGTCGACATCAACTTCGGCTGCCCGGTGAGGAAGGTGACGAAGACCGGCGCCGGGGCGACGTTGCTCGAGGAGCCCGAGCGGGCCTGCGCGGTCGTGTCGGCCGTTGCCGGCGCGGTCGCGGTGCCCGTGACGGTGAAGATGCGGCGCGGGCTCGAACACGGCTCGCGCGCCTGTCTCGCGCTGGGGCCGCGGCTCGTCGAGGCCGGTGCGTCGTCGCTGACGCTGCACCCGCGCTCGGCGCGGCAGATGTACACCGGCGAGGCCGACCACTCGCTCACGGGCGAGCTGGCCGCACTCGTCGACGTGCCGGTGGTCGCCTCCGGCGACGTCACCTCGCGCGGGCGGGCGCAGGCGATCCTCGCGACGACCGGAGCCGCGGCGGTGATGGTCGGGCGCGCGGCGCAGGGGAACCCCTGGGCCCTGCGCGAGATCCTGGACGGCGAGGCGGCGGAGCCGGCGCGCGAGGAGGTCGTGGCCGAGCTGCTCCTGTTCATGCGTGAGACGGTGCGCGAGCTCGGCGCGCGGCGCGCGACCGGATTCCTGAAGAAGTTCTACGGCTGGTACCTCGGCCGCGGCCGCTTCCCCCGACCCTTCAAGCAGGAACTGGTGCAGCTGGCGACGCTGGACGAGGTCGAGCAACGCCTCCTCGCCGCCGTGCCCGGCGCCGCCGAGGTGCTCGAACGGCTCACGGCAGAGCTGCCGGACGCCGAAGACGACGTCGTCCTCGACCTTCCGATCTCGATCTACGGCGGCGGCTGACCGAGCCGCGTCGATCCAAGTAACAGACTGTTACTTGCTCGTTCGAACCCGCGGTACCGCCGGCGGTTGCGACGCCACCGGCGCTTCCGGCTTCAAGTAACAGACTGTTACTTGCGCCGTTCGGCGGCGAGTCACTCGCGGTTGCGCTGCCAGACGATGCGCACGCCTTCGAGCGTCAGGAACGGGTCGATCGTCCCGAGCGTGCGCGCGTGCGGGACGATCAGGTCGGCGAGGCCGCCCGTGGCCACCGTCTGCGCATCGACCCCGAGCTCGCCCCGGATCCGCTCGACGATGCCGTCGACCTGGCCCGCGAAGCCGTAGACCAGCCCGGACTGCAGGCTCGAGGCGGTGTTCTTCGCGATCACCGTCTCGGGCTCGACGAAGTCGACCTTGAAGAGACGCGCCGCCCGCGAGAACAGCGCTTCCATCGAGACCTCGATCCCCGGCGCGAGCACGCCGCCGACGTACTCGCCGGCCGGCGACACGACGTCGAAGTTCGTCGAAGTGCCGAAGTCGACGACGATCGAGGGCGCGCCGTACCGCTCGACCGCCGCGACCGCGTTCGCGATCCGGTCGGGCCCGACCTCGCGCGGGTCGTCGTAGCGGATCGGCACGCCGGTCCGCACGCCGGGCCCGAGCTCGAGCAGCTCCGCCCGGGCGTACTCCTTCGCGAAGTCCTCGTACGAGCGGTGGAGCTGCGGCACCGTCGAGGCGAGCGCGATGCCCTCCACCTGCGCGAGATCGAGGAAGCTCGCGAAGAGCGCGCCGAGCTCGTCCCCGGAGCGGTTGCGCTCCGTCGCCACGCGCCAGTGCTCGCGCAGCTCGTCGCCCTCGAAGAGGCCGAACACCGTCTGCGTGTTCCCGACGTCGATCGCGAGTAGCGCCACGGCGCGAGCCTACTGGAGCGCCGACGCCGCTCTACACTTCCGAGCCTGTGGACGCGCGCGACGAACGCTCCGCCAAGAACGAGGCGCTCCTGCGCGAGGTCAACGACCGGATCCAGGACGTCGGCGAGCGGCTCAGCGTCGTGCCGGACGACGGCCAGCTCGACTTCTGCTGCGAGTGCGGCCGGCCCGACTGCGGCGCGTTCGTCTCGCTGACGGTCTCCGAGTACGAGCACGTGCGCTCCGACAACGACCGCTTCGCGGTCATCCCCGGTCACGAAGACGACCGGATCGAGCGCGTGGTC
>DASSMZ010000210.1:0-8602 GCA_035688325.1 Gaiellaceae bacterium | reverse complement strand
CTTCGGGCCGCCGGGGTGGCGAAACTGGTGATACGCGCCTGACTTAAAATCAGGTGTCCCCTCGCGGGGCGTAAGGGTTCGAGTCCCTTCCCCGGCACCTCGAGCTTCGGGGAGGCGATGGGGCGAGGACCTGTCGACCTCGCCCCGCTCACAGCCGGCGCCTACGGCGTCTTGACCTTGCCCGAGACGCACTTGCCGAACGCGTTCGACTTGTTCGCGTTCGTGCCGTACTTCGCCGTGAACGCCGCCGGATCCGGCTTGCGCTCGGCCCAGCACGCCTTGGCCGCGTTCGTCGTGGCCTGCTGCTGAGCCTGCGCGGCGGCCTTGGCGGTCTGCGAGACGCAGTTGCCGAAGGCGTCGGCGTGGTTCTTGCCGCTGCCGTACTTCGCCGCGAAGGCGTTCTGGTCGGCCGAGCGCTCGGCGCGGCACGACGCTGCCGCGTTCGAGCTGTTCTTCGCGTTCTGCGTCGCGAGCTTCGAGACGCACTTGCCGAAGGCGTTCGACCTGTTCGCGTTCGTCCCGTAGAGGAGCTTGAACGCAGAAGCGCCCATGCCGCCGCGCTCCGTCGTGCACTGCTTCACGGCCGCGGCCTTGGCGGCCGGGCCCGGAGTCGCCGCAACGGCAAAGGCGGGAACCGCCAGGGCCGCAACGGCGACGAGGTAAACGAGTTTCCTCATCGAGGGGCTCCTTTCGACTTCATGTCGAGAAGACGTCGACAGCCCCGGATTCCTGCGATATGCAGCGAAAATCACTCGATCGAGTGGGCGCGCCGAGCGTTTCTCTCGCGTGGAGCAGGCAATGGCCCGTGTGTGAGACGGATGCTCCTCTACGTGTCGGCCGGCCTCGTCCTCGGTGCCTTCGGGTTCGCGGTCGCGGCGCGCTCGCCGTCGGCCGCCCCGCTCGACACGACCACCGCCGACACGTCGACGCTGCCTACGACGACGGCCGCCGAGGTCACGACGACGCTGTCGGTGACCGCGGCCGTGACGACCGCGCCTGCACAACCACCACCGGCTCCGCCGCCCCCGCCGCCCCCGCCGCCGCCCGTGAGCCGGCCGAGGACGAAGCCGAAGCCGAAGGCGAAGACAACGACCGCTCGGACGACGACGACGCAGGGGACCGCGCCGGTTGCCACCACCTCGACCGCGTCGACCGGGACGACGACCCAGAACGAGAGCCGCAGGCGCCGGCGCGTCACACCCGTAGCGGCCGCTACGGCGCCCAGCGGCGGAACGTTTCCGGCGTGGGCGATCGCCGGCTTCGGCCTCGCCGCGCTCCTGATCGGCGGCGGAGTGACCGGGCTGCTCTACACCCGCGGGCGTCGCTAGCCAACGCGCGCGGCCCGCGCTCGCAACCGCCGGTACCACGACGCAGATCGGCGCCGCGAGCGTTCGGCTGACCGTCAGGCGGTTCGGGTGCACCCTCGACCAGGTTCACGTGACGATCACCGCCGATTTCCGAAGGCGGGATCCTCGGCAGCCTCCTCTGCAGCCTTGCAGGAGGCGGCTCGCCCTCGCCTTCTCAGGCGTTTGACGCACTCGGGTCAGGCGAGGCGCCGCGTCCGTCCGCGACCATCGTCGTCGTGGACTTCGACCTCCGTCAGCGGACGATCGACCTCGAGGCGAACCGCTCTCGCCTCGAGCGCGCACTCGGCTCCTGCGAGCTGGCGCTCGCCGAGCTTCGACGGCGCGGCGACGTGACCGGACTGCAGCGTCTGCGTGACGATCTCCGCTCGGCGTTGCTCCTGGTAGAGGAGGACACCAACGGCAACGTCACGGGGTCGGGCGGAGGCCGTCGTCCACGTACGGCATCGCCCAGGCCGCCTCGCCGCAGGGCGGACGGCCACTCTCCCCCCGGAGCGGCCGCCCAGGCCGCCTGAGCGGCCGCTCCACCTCGCTTGACGCGGCGGGTCGCCGCGGAGGACACTGGCGGTGATGGCCGCCTCTCGAAGCTGGCTCGCCGCAGTCGCGGCGCTCGTCGCAGTAGCGGCGCTGCTCGCGGCCGGCTGCGGCGGGAGCAAGAGCAGCTCGAGCTCGACCTCCGGCACCGTGGCGGCGGAGGACTGGGCGAACAACGTCTGCTCGGCGATCACGACCTGGACGAGCTCGGTAAGAAAGACGGGGAACTCGCTCCGCAACGGCAGCATCAACAAGTCGAGCATCAACAACGCCGTGACGGAGTTCGAGAGCTCGACCAAGCAGCTCGCCGACGACCTCAAGGGCCTCGGCCGCCCCGACACCTCGGCCGGGAAGAAGGCGCAGGCATCCGTCGAGAACCTCGCCACCGAGATCCAGAACGACGCGGCCAAGATCAAGAGCGAGATCAAGGGCGCGTCCAGCATCAGCGACCTGCAGAAGACGCTCGGGAGCGTCGGCGTGACGCTGACGCAGATGGGCAGCCAGGTCACGAGCACCTTCGGCGAGCTGAGCAACCTCGACGCCAAGGGCGAGCTCAAGTCGGCGTTCCAGAAGGCCGACCAGTGCAAGAGCCTCGTCAAGTCGTCCGGCTGAGACCTCCTAGACTCCGGGCGTGACCGAGGTGCAGGAGGTCTCGCCCGAAGGCGCGCACCTGGAATGGGAGACGCCGCTCTACCGGACGGCGCTCGCCCAGTACGAGCAGGCGCTGCCGCACGCCGACGTCGAGGAGTTCGTGGCCGAGCGGCTGCGGTACCCGGAGCGGTCGCTCGTGGTGAGCGTGCCGGTGCGGCTCGACTCCGGCCGTTGGACCGTCTTCCCGGGCTACCGCGTGCAGCACTCGACCGTGCTCGGCCCGACGAAGGGCGGCGTCCGCTACGACGACGAGGTCACGCTCGGCGAGTGCGCCGCGCTCGCGATGTGGATGACCTGGAAGTGCGCCCTGCTGCGGCTGCCCTACGGCGGCGCCAAGGGCGGCGTGCGCTGCAGCCCGCGTGACCTCTCGCCGGGCGAGCTGCAGAAGATCACGCGGCGCTTCACCTCGGAGCTGCTCCCGTTCATCGGCCCGCAGAAGGACATCCCGGCGCCGGACATGGCCACGAACGAACAGACGATGGCGTGGATGATGGACACGTACTCGATGGAGATCGGGTATGCGGTCCCCGAGATCGTGACCGGCAAGCCGATCGCCCTCGGCGGCTCGCTCTTCCGCCACGAGGCCACCGGCGCCGGCGTCGTGATGGTGGTCGAGCGGGCGTGCCGCCGCCTTGGCTGGCGGCTGTCCGACCAGCGGTGCGTCGTGCAGGGGTTCGGCAACGTCGGCGGCATCGCCGCGACGGAGCTCGAGGCGCAGGGCGCGACGGTGACCGCCGTCTCGGACGTCTCCGGCGGCGTCCACGATGCGGCCGGCCTCGACGTCGACGCGCTCCGTCGCTTCGCCGAGCAGCACGGCTCGCTCGCGGACTGGGCCGACGGCGAGCGGATCACGAACGAGGAGCTGCTCGAGCTGCCGTGCGACATCCTCGTGCTCGCGGCGCGCGAGGACCAGGTGACGGCCGAGAACGCGCCGCGGCTGCAGGCGAAGCTGATTGCCGAGGGCGCGAACGGGCCGACCTCGCTCGAGGCCGACGCGATCCTCGCCGAGCGCGGGATCCTCGTCCTGCCGGACGTGCTGACGAACGCGGGCGGCGTGACCGTCTCGTACTTTGAGTGGGTGCAGGACCTCGGCCGCCTCTTCTGGGACCGCCGCGAGATCCGGGCCAAGCTCGCCGACCAGCTCGGCGACGCGTTCGACCGGGTCTGGACGCTGTCGGAGGATCGCAAGCTGACGCTCCGGGGCGCCGCGCTCGTCGCCGGGATCCGCGAGGTCGCCGGCGCGCTCCGCTCACGGGGGATCTACCCGTGAGCTCGGGCCGCGTCCGCGACGCGATGATCCCGGAGCCGCGCTCGCTCGACGCGTCGGCCCCGGCGCAGGAGGCCGGGACGCACCTCACGCAGCCGGACGTCAGGGCCGTCTACGTCTGCGACGAGGGCCGCTTCGTCGGCGTACTCACGCGCAAGACGCTCGTCCGGGAGATCGTCGCGGCCGGTCGCGACGCACGCGAGGTGCGGGTGGGCGAGATCGCGGAGCCGCCGAACTGGACGATCGACCCCGACCTGCCGCTCGACGAGGCGTTCGCGCTGCTCGAGGAGTGGGACGCCGAGCGCGTGCCGGTCGTCGAGGGCGGGGTGCTCGTCGGCGTGCTCTCGCGCAGCGCGCTGCAGCGGCGGCTGGCCGAGGACGAGCCGCCGGCCGACGTCGACCCGCTCGAGGGCTAGCCCGCGAAGCGGTCGAGCGCCGCGAGCACCTCGTGGCGCAGCGTCGGGGTGCCGGTGTGCCCGGAGTCGTCGACCACGACCAGCTGCGCCTGCGGCCACGCCTGCGCGAGCTCCCACGCCGTGCCGAGCGGGGACCCGAGGTCGAGGCGGCCGTGGACGAGCACACCGGGAACGCCCGCGAGCCGGTGCGCGTCCCGGAGCACGGCGCCGTCCTCGAGCCACGCGCCGTGCGAGAAGTAGTGCGTGCAGATACGGACGAACGCGAGCCGCGCGGCGCCGACGCGGGCGCCGTAGGCGCCGGGGCGGCCCTCGTGCTCGTGCGCGATCACGGCGTCCTCCCACGCGACCCACGCGGCCGCGGCGGCCGCACGGACGGCGGCGTCCGGATCCTCCATCCGCCGGGCGTACGCCGACACCACGTCGTGATCCGAGCCGGCTTCGGGCACGCCGGCGCGGAACCGTTCCCACGCCTCCGGCAGGAACCTTCGGACGCCGACGTAGAGCCAGTCGATCTCGGCCCGCCTCGTTGTCGTCACGCCGGCGACCGCGATCTCCGAGACGCGCTCGGGATGGCGCTCGGCGTAGGCGAGGAGCAGCGTCGAGCCCCACGAGCCGCCGTAGAGGAGCCACCGCTCGATCGACAGGTGCTCGCGCAGGCGCTCCAGGTCCCGCAGCAGGTGCTCCGTCGTGTTCACGCTCATGTCGGTCGCCGGGTCGCTCGCGTGCGGCGTGCTACGGCCGCACCCGCGCTGGTCGAAGAGCACGATCCGGTAGCGGCCGGGGTCGAAGTAGCGGCGGCTGACCGGATTCGAGCCCGAGCCGGGGCCGCCGTGTACGACGACCGCCGGCTTTCCCCCGGGGTTGCCGGAGACCTCCCAGTAGACCGCGTTCCCGTCGCCGACGTCGAGCAGGCCGCGCTCGTGCGGCTCGATCGGCGGATACGGCTCGCGCACGCTCAGCAGCAGGTGTACGCGCCGGGAGGCGCCGCGCCCTCCTCGGGCGCCGGCAGGGCAGCCGCCTCGAGCGCCGCCCCGTGGAGCAGGTCGCGCTCGCTCGCCTCGAGCCCACCGAGGGCGTAGCAGTCGAGCACCTCGCGCACGACGATCGCGCCGCCGACGATCACCGGGGCCCGCTCCGGCTCGAGGCCCGGGAGCTCGCGGCGCTCCGCCAGCGGCAGCGCCGCGAGC
This sequence comes from Gaiellaceae bacterium, assembly GCA_035688325.1. Classification (GTDB taxonomy): domain Bacteria; phylum Actinomycetota; class Thermoleophilia; order Gaiellales; family Gaiellaceae; genus AC-32. The sequence goes on along the minus strand of DASSMZ010000210.1, from coordinate 3,183 downwards.
CGCTCGAGCTGCCGCTCGACCGACGCGCGCGAGAGGCGGTGGCCGTGCACCTGGTCACGGTCGTAGCCGCCGAGTTCGAGCGCTGCGAGGGTCGTGACCGTTCCCGCGACCCCGATCGCGTCCGTCGGCTGCAGGTCCGGAAGGGACTCGCGCACCTCTCGCGCGGCGGCCGAGAGCTCGTCAGGGGTCGGCGGGTCGGAGCCCAGGTGCCGTTCCGTGAGTCGGACGGAGCCGACGTCGACGCTCACCCGCTCGTGCGCGGCGATCAGCTCGGTCGACCCCCCGCCGACGTCGAGCACGAGCGTGCCGTTCCCGAGGCCGCGGCCGTTCGCGACGCCGCGGCGGGTCAGCTCTGCCTCCTCCTCGCCGCTCAGCAGCCGCGTCGCGAAGCCGTAGCTCCACTCGATCTCGCCGAGGAAGGCCTCGCCGTTCTCGGCGTCGCGAACGGCGCTCGTCCCGACCGCGAGCACACGCTCGGCCTCGAGCCGCTCGAGCTCGCGGCGGTAGTCTGAGAGGACGTTCCGCACGCGCGCGACGGGGAGCGGCAGCAGCCGGCGCCGCGTGTCGACGCCTTCGCCGAGCCGCGTGATCGCCGTCCGGCGCGTGACCTCGTACACGTGGCCACCGTCGACGTCCGCCACGAGCAGGCGGGTCGAGTTGGTGCCGAGGTCCACGACGCCGACGCGCATGCTCGAACGCTAGCCGTCGAGCAGCGCACAGGCCCGCCGGGAGTCCCGGACCGCCGACGGCGGCATGCCGTACTCGCGCGTGAAGCTCGCGGTGAAGTGGCTGTGGCTCGAGAAGCCGAGCGCGAGCGCGAGCGCCGTCAGGTCTCGCTCGCTCAGCGGCAGCTGCTCGAGCGCCGCCCGCAGGCGGAGCGCCTGCCGGTAGCCGGCCAGCGTGAAGCCGGTCTGCGCGCGGAAGACGCGGGCGAGGTGGAACGGCGAGACGTGCAGCCGCGCCGCCAGCTCGCCGAGCGTCACCCTCGCGGCGGGGTCGGCCGCGAGCTCGCCCTTCGCCGTCTCCGCGAGCCGCCGGTGCGCCGACGTGGTGCGCGCGCGGGCGGCGATCCGCCCGGGCAGCCGGCCGCCCAACGTCCGGAGGGTCACTCGCGTCGCGACCTCCTCCGCGTCTAGCACGTCGGCCGGGCCGCTGTGCAGGTGGCGCACGAGCAGATGCTGGAGCAGGTACGTCCGGCGGTCGGTCGGGACGTGCGTGACGCGGATCCGCGTGCCGCCGTCGAGCACCGGCGCGCCTTCGGCCGCGATGCGCTCGAGCGACTCGTGCGGGAGCGCGACGAAGACGGACTCGTCGCCGCGGTCGCTGTGCAGCTGGCGCCGGTACGCCTGGTCGGCGTTGTAGAGCATCGCGTGGTTCGGCGTCGCCAGCACCGGGTCGCGACCCAGGTGCCGGATCACGACCGACCGGCGCGGGAAGACGACGTGCGCGCGGTCGCCGATCACGTTCGTCTCGCGCCACGAGGCATCGCCCGGCGGGCAGCGGAACACGCCGACCGCGAGCGCCGGCGTGCTGAGCAACGGCGTCACGGTGGCCACACCACCTTGGACGCCGCCGCCCGGCCGGGGTTAGGCGCGGCGCCGAGGGCGAGGCGCCGCGCCTGGAGAAGCTCAGCGTGAGCGGATCCGGTTGCCGGCGACGATGTACACGTGGTTGCCGTTCGCCGCCGAGACGAGCTCGTCCGGCACGCCGTCGCGGTTGGTGTCGCCGAGCCCGACGGCGTCGAAGCCGAGCTGGTCGTTCTCGCGCGTGCTCGTGATCGTGCGCAGCAGCGCGCCGGTGGCGCCGGAGAAGATCTGCACCTTCCCGGCCTGGAACGCTCCGGCGCTCGACGTGTACGAGCCGACGATCAGGTCGGGCCGGCCGTCGCCGTTCACGTCGCCCGCGCTGCGGCCGGGGCCGAGGCCCGCGTCGGCGGAGTCGCCGATCCACGCGTGCAGCTCGCGGCCGTCGCGACCCGAGTAGACGCCCGCGCGGCCGGCGGGGTTGCCGTCGATGCTGCCGCCGGTCGTGTCGGCGTAGTCGCCGACGTAGAAGTCGGGCGTCCGGTCGCCATTGACGTCGCCGACGCCGGCGACGAAGAACGACCCGAACTGCCCGCCGTGCGGCGAGGCGTCGATCGCATAGAGGCGCGCGCCGGTCCTGCCCGAATACACGTACGCACGGCCGCGCTGGTCCGGGCCGGCGTTGCGGGCGCCGACGATCTGGTCGGGCACGCGGTCGCCGTTCACGTCGCGGCTCCAGCCCGCGCCGGAGCCGAGCTGGTCGCCGACGGCGTCGCCGGTGAGCGTCCGGATCGGCCCGTAGGTGCGGCCCGAGTAGATCGTCGCGTAGCCGGCGCCGACCGCGCCGAACGCCTGCGGCGCCCCGATCAGCACGTCGGCATGGTGGTCGCCGTCGACGTCGCCGGCGCTCGAGACGCTCCAGCCGAAGGCGTCGCCGTCGGAGCCGCCGACGAAGCGGTGGAGCAGCGCGCCGGTGCGGCCGGAGTAGAGGTCGACATGGCCCGGGCCATTGCCGGGGGCGCCGACGAGGACGTCGTGCACGCCGTCGCCGTTCGTGTCGCCCGCATCCGCCATCGCGAAGCCGTACTGGTCGCCGGGCGCGCCGTCGAAGCGGTGGATCAGCCGGCCGGTGCGGCCCGAGTAGACGTAGGTCGTGCCCGTGGCTCCGTCGCCGCCGTTGTAGGGCTCGCCGACGATCGCGTCCTTCACGCCGTCGCCGTCCACGTCGCCGAGCTCGCTGACGGCCCAGCCGAAGTACGAGCCGGCCGGCGCCGGCCCGTTCGAGTCGAACTCCTGCAGCACACGGACGTCGTGCTCCACGAACGACGCTCCGCCGCCGCTCGCGCCGACGGCGAGCGCCGCCGAGAGCAGCACGAGGGCCGCGACCGCGAGCGACAGCGATTTCCCCTTGGACATTCCTGCACCTCCGAGCTGGTTTTCGGCCAACGTAGGAGGCGCCGGGCGCGGCCGCTGTCACGTTCGTGCTCGTTTCAGGCGGCGCTATACTGGGCGCAGCGACGCGGGGTGGAGCAGTCAGGTAGCTCGCCGGGCTCATAACCCGGAGGTCGCAGGTTCAAATCCTGCCCCCGCTATTCGAGAGAAGCCCCGGAGACGGGGCTTTCTCATTGCTTGTTCGTCGTACGGGCCACTCTGCGCCGAG